>JBCCRZ010000016.1:0-24712 GCA_039200855.1 Cyanobacteria bacterium P01_D01_bin.44
AGTCAATTCCTTTTCTATTTGAGTAGGGACTAGTTTATAAAGATTGTTGACCAAAACTGTCCCGGTTGCAGCGACTCAGCCCATAACTGTTACAGACTTTAATAGAAAATGCCTGGGCGTCAAATGAACGTAGGCGGACTACAGCGTTTTCGTATCCAGTAAGGTACAGGCTAGGACCTGAAACTACATCAGTTAAAGGATCTGGCATACCTCATCAGAGGTAAAGCCGCTATAGACGTTAAGCGAAAAGTTTTCCCGAGGATAGCAGTCAGTGGTCAGAATCCAGTCCCCTTATGATCACTGACTGCTTACCCCACCGGGATTTCCCGGTTTAAGTTGAACGCCCAGTAAAAGAGAGGTCCCTATTGAATAGATTGATTAGAATGTAGTATCCAAGACAGCATTCAGACAGCATTCACGTCAACACTGTCTATAAGTGCATGTCATATCACCCTTGGCAAAGCTGCACCTTATAAATCTCCCTATTCAATCCCGGTGGATATTCCCCCCATTAAGCAACCCCATTAAGATTCACGCTCTAGAAACATGGACACCGCTATCAACGAAGGCATCCCTCAAACCCAAGATGAGTTTATCAACCAGCTGACCCATAGCCGACCGGGGCTAGCCCGCAAGATTACCCGAGTCCAGCGGGACATGCTGAGGATGGGAGCCCTGGTCGAAAATTCCTGTTTGCTAGCACGAGAAGCGCTGTGCGATCGCAATCTAGAGGCAGCCAAAAAGCTCAAACCCCACGACAAACAAATTGATCAGCTCTATCGGCAGATTGAGGTCGATTGTGTCAATTTGTTGAATTTAGAAGCCCCCGTTACCCGAGACCTGCGTCAGGTTAGCGCTTTTATGCAAATGATCCGCGATCTTGAGCGGATCGGCGACTACGCCAAAGATATTGGCGAGGTTGCCATTAAGCTATTTCAGTATCCCCCCCACAGCTGCATGGATGACGTGCGGGTCATGCTGGATCGCTGTCGGTCAATGGTGGCGCTCTGCTTGCTATCGCTGTCAGAATTAGATCCCGAAGCCGGCTATGCCATCAAGGACAAAGACGATGTCGTAGACGACGACTACGACCGCCTATACCAAGAACTGATACAAACCCCCTCCAACGCGCCAACTGTAGAGCCTACCGTACTCTTGGTCCTGGTCATTCGGTATCTGGAGCGGATTGCCGATCATGCCACCAATGTGGGACGACGCGTTACCTACGTGGTTACTGGCGAGCGATCATAAACCTAATTCGCCCTAGCTTTAGAAAACTTAACGAAAATATTTGACACAGTTGCGCTATTGAGGAAGACTTAGAAGGTCAAACGCGCCACTTTTCCTAGGTTTAAGCAGATAGATAAACCTTGCCCCCCTTTGTTGCGCTTGCTTGTGAATGAGGTTTCCTACGTTGACGGCCTCCCCTTCAAAGCAGGCTCAACCCCTAGATTAAAACGAACGGTTCCAGTTGGTCGATCGATTGCCTAAGCGCAAGCAATATCGATCCGAATAGTCTAGGCCGTTTACGAGATGGCTACTGAGTTTTAAACAGGGTTGGAAAAATCGCTCTAGACGCTCATGACCTTTAAGGATTCATCGCTACATGAACTTTTCGATCTCAGCGCTGCTAGCAAACTTTTCGGAAGATAAGCTAGTCACCCTCAAGGCCCTCGAAAAAAAGCTCAACTGCAGCAACGGTCAATCGGCAAAAGCACTGCACATTGCCCTTGATGCCCTGGAACGAATTGGGGTTTTAGAAAAGGAGCGGGGCAAGTATCGCCGCCTCTATGAAGAGGGGGTAATCGAGGGTAAGCTGCGCTGCTCAAGCAAAGGGTTTTGCTTTGCCATCCAAGACGAAGAAGAAGCCGACGACATCTACGTCCGTGAAAGCCAGCTTAATAGCGCCTGGAATGGCGATCGGGTGCTCGTCAAGGTCACCAAAGAAGGCAATCGCCGCCGCAGTCCCGAAGGGGAAGTCAAGCTGATTTTGGAGCGCTCTAATGCTTCGGTCCTGGCCAAGATCAAAGCCGGTGAAGCGGGTCGCTTCAAAGCGGTGCCTTTAGACGATCGACTCCTGTTTGAGCTTGACATTTCAGACGACAATGGCCTCGAGCTAGCCGAAGCCGAAGACCACCTCGTCCACGTCGAGATTTTACGCTATCCCCTGGGTAAGCATCCCCCTCGCGGTCGGGTGGCCCAGATTTTAGGCAGTGACGCCGAGGCCGCCGATGACATTGAGATTGTTTATTGCAAGCACGATCTGCCCCGGTCCTTTGCGGATGAAATATTGATGGCAGCCAAGGCGCTGCCCAACCGGGTCCGCAAAGCAGATATTAAAGATCGCCTTGATCTACGGGAGCAGCTGACGGTTACCATTGATGGCCAAGAGTCTCAGGTAATCGATGACGCCCTGACCCTAGAGCAGCTAGATAACGGCCACTGGCGGCTAGGGGTACACATTGCCGATGTGTCCTATTACCTACCCAGCGGCAGCCCCATCGATCAAGAGGCCAGCAAGCGGGGCACGTCAGTTTATTTGGGAGATCAGGTAGTGCCAATGCTGCCGCCGCCGCTCTCTACATCGCTGTGTGCTTTGCTGGCGGACAAAGAGCGATTAGCCATCTCAGTGATGGTGATTCTCGACGAAGCGGGTCAAATGGTTGAGTTTGAGATTCAGCCATCGGTGTTGCAAACCGACTATCAGCTTGACTACGAGCAAACCCAGGCAATTCTCGCTCGGGATGACAAGGCCACCCTGGCAGAATTAGGGGTCAAAAAAAGAGAGCTGAATAAATTTAAGGAGATTTACGAGCTGGTCGATCAGCTGTACGCCGTCAGCCAGTTGGTCAAGCAGCAGCGTTATGAACGCGGCTCGTTTGAGCTCAACCTGCCCGAGCATGTTTTCCCCCCGGACGCGGGTGAGGCCCTGGCTAAATACCTGTCACCTAAGTTTCAATACGACGATGAAGGGGCGCTGGGGGCTATGGTCGTGTCTTCAATGCTGCCTGCGCGGGTGATTGTCACCGAGTTTATGCTACTCGCCAACCAGCTGGTCGCAGAGCATCTTAAAGCCTTAGAGGTGCCCGCGATCTATCGCATTCATCGAGTACCTGACCCCAGCGATGTGCAGGAGCTGGTAAAGTTGGCCAACAATATGGAGCTGGACTTACACCTCGAAGACGAAGAAGAGGTGCACCCCCGAGACTATCGCAACTTTACCGAGCAGTTTGCCACCTCAAAAGCCGAGAAGGTGTTGACCTATCTACTGCTGTCAACCTTTAAACCTGCTATATATGCCAGTCATCCTGACGCCCATTTTGGCCTCGCGTTAGAAGACGCGTATACCCATTTTGCTTCCCCGGTGCGGCGCTACCCTGACCTGCTGGTACATCGGGTATTGCATGCCGTCTTTAAAGATGGGCGCGATCGCAGATCAACCCGGTCCAAAGATCGCGTTAACCTGCGCCACAGCAGCTGCCATGGTCAAATCAACTGGAGCGTGCTGCCCCCGGACATTCATACCGAGCTAGAAGACCAGTTTCACCACATCACCACCCACCTGACCGAGCGAGAACGCCTCGCCCAAGATGCCGAATCCGACCTTGAGGGCCTCAAAAAAGCGGCCTTTATGCAAGCCCATACGGGTGAGGTCTTCTACGGCTTAATTACCGGCGTGCAGTCCTACGGGTTCTTTGTTGAGCTAGAGGAGCTGCTGGTCGAGGGGCTTGTCCATGTCAGCTCCCTTAAAGATGACTGGTATGAATATCGATCGCGCCAGCAAAAACTGGTGGGCCGCAAAAATCGCCAGCAGTATCGTCTGGGCGATCGGGTAGAGGTCCAGGTTAAGAGCGTTGACTACTATCGTCAACAGATTGACTTAGTGGCCGTCGGCGGCGGCAGCGAAGCCCTGGATGAGGATGAGGACGAGGCCACCCCCAGCCCGGTTGCGGAGACCGACCTTGAGGAAACCGACCTCGAAGAAACCGACCTCGAAGAAACCGACCTCGAAGAGACCGACTACGAAGAGAGTGATGAATAGCGCGCCCCCATATCAGGAGGTCTTACCCCGGCAGGTCCATGGAAACAGCCGCTAGCTCGGTGCCCAATCGTCCGCTGATTTTAGGCGTGAGTGGGGCCTCTGGGCTGATTTATGCGGTCCGTGCCCTCAAATATTTGCTCCAGGCAGGCTACACCGTTGATTTAGTCGCCTCCAAGGCAGCTTATCTGGTGTGGCAATCGGAGCAACCCTCGACTGAGGATGCTCGCATTCCGGTCAACCCTGATGAGCAGGTCAAGTTTTGGCGTAAGCAAGCCGAAGTGCCCCAGGGGGGACGCCTGCGCTGCCACGCCTGGGGCAACGTCGCCGCCACCATTGCCAGCGGCTCTTATAAAGCCCTGGGGATGATTGTCATGCCGTGCAGTATGAGCACAGTTGCTAAACTGGCCTCAGGACTCAGTTCCGATTTAATTGAGCGGGCAGCCGATGTCCAACTCAAGGAGGGTCGACCGTTGATTGTGGTTCCCCGAGAAACACCGTTTAGCCTCATCCATCTGCGCAATCTCACCCAACTGGCCGAAGCCGGGGCGAGGATTGTGCCTGCGATACCGGCTTGGTATCATCAGCCTCAAACGGTTGAGGATTTAGTTGATTTTGTGGTTGCTCGGGTCCTCGACCAGTTAGATATCGACTGTGTACCCCTGCGTCGCTGGGAGGGAAAGTAAATCATGGCGCGCTCGATAGTGCTATTTGTCATCATCGGATTGCTGGCGGTGCTGGCGGTGCAAAATACGACCCCCCCAATAGCGTTGGTGGTGTTAGGGAGTCGCACGGCTGCGCTGCCCCTGTCGGTGTGGTTGCTGGGTGCGATCGCAGCTGGGGTCATCACCACACTGCTGCTTTACGGCTTTGCCAATCTAGCCACCCCGGCCCGCCGCACCTATCAGCCCATCGGCCAGCGGATTCGCCCATCTGAGTCAGACAGCTCACGCACTAGCAGTCAGCGCACTAATAGTCAGCATACAGGTAGTCAGCACCCTAGCCAGGGCAATCGTTTGGGAGCTGACCCGCCGCCCCCACCCCCCTCAACCATCGGTCGCAAAAACGCCTATGACACCGACTGGGAAAGCTTCAAAGCCCCGGAGCGTTGGGACAATTGGGGCGAAAAACCTGATCCCCGACGCATTGCTGAGACCAAAGCCGAACAAGCCCGCCAACCGCCTAAACGCGGCTTTGGGTTTAAGCGGAAACCTGCTTATTCAGCAGATGCTTCGATCAATGAGCTTGAATCCGGTTGGGACGACTACGAACCGCCACCGCAAACCGGGGGTAGCCCGGTTAACGATAGTTTGGATGACATCTCGGCTGGCTGGGATATGTCCCCTGACCAATCGCGCCCTCAAGACTCGCGCCCTCAAGACTACGATCGCCCTGCCACTCGGGTTTATGATAGCGGTTCACTCTACGATGCCCCCGGTCGCGAAGCCGATGAGGTCATCTCCGAGGACATTTTTGATGACTCTGAAGATATTTTCGGGGAGGCAACCGATGATCTAGAACCCGCCCAGGTCGGCCCCGACGGTGTCTACGAAGCTGACTATCGGGTGATTATCCCGCCCTATAAGCCTTTAGACGAGGAGGAGGAAGACGATGCTTCCAGGGCCTAATCGGGCTTTTCATCCTCTTCTCTCGATGAGTCATAACCCGGTTGCGGTATCGGTAACCACCTCCGCTTGTAATCATTCCTCGCTATCGTGGTAACAGACAGACACCTGCGACCGCTCGTTATGACTTCGGCCCCTCGGCTTGCCACGCAACACTACACGGCCAATGGCTGCACCTTAGAGATTACGGCAGCTGAGTCGCCCTTGTCTCGCTGGAGCGATCGGTCGCTGCTCAAGCATATCCGCTTCAAATTATGGTTACACCCCCCGGACATCCCCTCCCCTAGCTTGGGGATATCTGAATCCGAGGCAATCGAGTCTGCTACTTTAATTGCCCAGGGCAACCAGCTCCAGCTTGAGACCCTATCCCAGACCGTCCAGACCTACGTGCAGATCCATTTGGGGCACGGGGAGCTTGACCCCAGTCCGCTCACAGCCTCCAATTTGCCAACAGCTTCCCATTGGCCCCTGGGGCAAAAGCATCAGTTGGCCGGCAGCTTGCCTTTGAGCTTGAGCACGCTGGAGCTGTTTGACGTGGCTGAAGCCCTGCAGCAATATGAACAAAGCAACGTTAACCTTCCGGCCCTCAGCGACGCTGCACCCCGCCGAACCTCAGCATCCCGCCGCCGTCCGCGCTCGACCTGGCTGTGGGGCAGTTCGGTGGCAGCCGCGATGCTCCTGGCAGTGGGCGTCACGGCAACGCTGCGCAACACCGCTAACGTAACAACAACCGCTGAGACCGCTGGTGCGGGTAGCGTGACCGCTGAAAGCGATGCTAACAGCAGTGATGCCAACAGCAATATAGCGAATGGCGATGCAGCAGACACCCAAATCGCCAAGGCAACCCCACCGTCAACCGGCACAGGCCCGACCACTACTGCAGAATCAGACGAAGCCAGCGACCCCGGAGAAACACAGCCCACGTTACCAACAAATCAGCCCCCATCTACCCCATCACCATCTCCCTCGTCATCAGCCCAGCGGTTGCCCCAGACAGCAACGCCAACTCCCAACAATCGCTCTACGGCATCCGCGCCGCGCCCTGCGACTCCCCCTGCCAGCCAAGCCCCCAGCCGAAACACCGAGCCAGAGCAAGCCACTGCTTCCTCAGATCCAAATCCATCCATAGAGCGTGCCCCATCAGCTCCAGCACCCGATCTGCGGACCAGAATACCTGCATCTCGCCCACAACAGCGGACTCAGGAAGAGGCATTGCACTCAGCTCCGCCCACAGACAGGGTTGCCGACGCTGACCAAAACACCGAGTCTGATCAACTGCTAGCAGACTCAGCCCCATCCGCCGAAGCATCCGAATCCGAACAATCTACGTTTTCATCCGGAATCCCTGCGTCAACCGATATCACCCCAACCCTGGATGCTGTCGCCGTCCGTCTAGAAGGTCAGTTACTAGAACGCGAACTACTGGGTCAGTCCCAGGCAGATAGCCTATCTGAGTCATCCGCTGAAGCACCTGCTGACCCCTCAGTGAGCACACGCCGCGAGGCGGAACCCCGTCTGTACGAAATGGTGCTTAACCCCAATGGGCGCGTGACAAGCCTGACACCGCTCAACGCTGCCGCCGCCGCCCAACCTTGGGCAATTGCAGCAGACCCAATCGTCGCCCCTTTTGAACGGGACCGTGCCGTCACGCTTCTAATTTCGGTTGATGCCAGCAATCAGGTAACCGTTGTGATGACCCCAGCACAGTCCCCATGAAGGACCCTGCCTATGAGTCATCCTTCTCAAAACCTGAACCTCAAAACAGTCCTAATCTCTCGAGCGTTTCCTAGATTGCTTCGATCGACGCCTGGAACGTTCCTTCATCAAAGCTTTCGACACCGGGAACCCCACCACCGGAATCACCTGATGCTTGCGAGCCTCTTCTAGCTGACGTAGCTCCGTGTAGTCAACCCAGTCGATACAATCCACTGGACACGTGTCGATCGCCTCTTGAATCAACGCCTCCGAATCCCCTTCTTGGCGAACTACCCGGGCGCGTCCGTAGTCAGGCTCGATGTAAAACGTATTGCGAGCTACATGGGCGCAGTGCTTACAGCCAATGCACCTGAGCTCATCCACATAAACCCCCTTTTGTCTCAAAACGCCACCTAACTCTGGCTCCAAACCAGAGCGGTTAGCCGCATCTCGAAGAAGCCCACCCAGCTCTGGCTCTAAACCAGAGCGACCGGATGGCTCACCAAACTGATCAGAGGTATCCATAGCAACTGTCCCCTGTTGAATGAGTTCGATTGAGAATCCTAAGTGCCTGCTAAGCAAGCACCTGAGTCACCGACGTGGTTACCTAGGCGCTCCAGCGCTGGAGCACCAAACGAATTGAACCATCTTCATTAGATTGCTGTTCAGATACCTGGAAGCCCTGACGAGAGGTTTCGGTAAGAACCGTGTGGTAAGCGTAGCGTTGGGTTACCCGATTCAAGAAACCATCCACCGATAGGGGCTGTTGCCAGTATTGCAGGTCAGCAACCAGCTCATATTCGCCGGTCTCACCATCGCGCTTAAAACCCAGGTCGTAGCCATTAGCTTGCTCAATCACTACCTCAGCAACGTCTGTATTGCCCTGGTATCCTCTAACGGTCTTGGGTCCAGTTTTCCAATCAACACCTACGTCAGTCAGGGCAGCCTGCAAGGCCGGTAAGTTGCGGATTTTGGTTTTAATCTGGCTAAAGTGGGACATTATTAATCCTGTTAATAAAATCGTCAAATGAAACCTCACTCCGAAACCCTAGTTTCAGAGCTTTTCTAGAAAACAATTACCAATCGCTGTAAGAAACCTGGGATTCGACCGAAGGTGAAACGCTCTGTTGAGTCGTTTGAGCATAGTACTCAGACGTTTTTTCATGAGCTAAGACCTGCCCTAACTGGGACTCAATGGCAGCTGTAACCTCGGCACAGGACTTACCCACAATACCCGTCACCAGCTCTTTAACCCGACCGTCAGGATAGATAATAAACTCAAGCGTTTCCATAAATCCGGCAAAACCTCTGAAAACTGACCTAACTGCTTTAACTGATCTACGTCACCCAATGAGTCTCATCTTACTTAGAACTTTGAGACATCCTTCAACACTTCCATTCAAAAACTTAATAGAGAGCATTGAATCGGTGAGTCACTACATCAATGTAGTTACAGCTGTGATACAGTTTCGCGCAACTTAATAGAGCAGTCAAGGTCAGGGCACGATGTAACCGGCTTATGCGCACTAGTTAGTAATATTTTGAAACAAATGTTTTTCTCCAGCAATAACAATGGCTGACCCGATGGCTGACCAAAACTGCTTTAAGTTTGAACAAGATTTTGTGGAGGGGTTGCGCTGTATTCCTATGCGCGTAAGGTTTAAGCTCGACACCTGTGGAGTCAAGCTCAAGCTCAACCACTGGAATCAGTTTAGCTATGAAGAGCGTCAAACCCTGCTAGAGATGCCCTGTGAGTCAGCCCAAACCGCCACCGCCTACCGCGAATACCTGCAAACCCTGGTCGTCCATTACGCTAGGACCCCGGCTTCGACTTTGCCCATAGATCCCCTGCCTGCCTGGCAGGACCCGACCCAGGTGCCAGTGCAAGTAACTGCCCAGGCAACCCAACACCAACTCAAGATCACCCCCGCCCAGTGGGCCAGCCTGACCGCCTTAAAACGATTTGCCTTAATCAAACTCAGTCAGCCTGGCCATGAGAACCGTAATTTTCTACCGGCCATGGCCGAATTTGGTCTAGCTTAAATGGGACTGATTGGGTAGGGATCGCGCTATCCCCCTTCCCCGCTATACTCTTAGACATTCGAATTGTTTAATTTGCATTGCTTATGAGCATGCCCTCACCTAAGTCACCTGCTCCCCGTCGCAGAAAACGGTACCAAAGTTCATCCCTGATGCCCTGGCCTGCGATCGCAACCTCGATACTGTTCTACGCATTAGCGGGGCTCTTACTCGGGGCTGTCTCACCGCCCTACTGGGTTTGGCCCCTGGCTATGGGCGGGACTTTGATGCAAGCCCTCTCCCTAACTGGCCCTCGGTCATTAGCGGAGCTCACTCGCCCGCAGGTCCGGTGGGTAGGCTTACTGGCCCGATTGGGCAGCTTGCTCTTGGTGATGGCTCTAGCCATCGCTGCTAACTTTGCTAACACCGATGACTTTGACTCGATCCAACTGGGGTCAACGGCCTGGACGATTGTGGGAGTCAGCCTGATGGCGATTATCTTGACAGCGCTCTGCACCACGGTGGCCATGCAAACCGGAGATCGACTTGTGGCTTTGTTTGGGCGGTCACGCAGCGGCCTGATGCTGGCAGGGGTGTGTTTTTTGGGCTTGTTTTTAGGGGGATTGATCGGGCTGGCAATTGCCACCCTTTAAAGGGTTCACGCCCTGGCAATCCGATTTAAGCCCCGAAAATGAGGTCTGAATTTTGAGTTTTGAATTTTGTTTTTTAAGTGAGCCACTCAACTCAAAACCCAGAGTTCAAAACTCAAAATATCCTCACCCCCTGAGTCAGAGTTAGTTTTGTTTGGATAGCTTTAGATGAGCTTGGCCATAGATTTTGGAACCAGCAATACAGTGGTTGCCCGGTGGAATGCCGCCACCCAGCAGCCAGAACTGCTGTCACTAGCAAACATTGCCTGGCAGATTGGGGCGAATCCACCCCTGGTGCCCAGTCTGGTGCATGTGGAGAATGCCATTGAGGATCAGGTCACCATTGGTCAAACGGTTCGAGATCGCGGCTTAGACCAAAGTAACCGCTTTTTTAAGCACTTTAAACGCGGCATTGGCACTGATATCCAGGGCTTTATGCCAGAGGTCGACGGTCGGTTGCTGTCGTTTGAGCAAATTGGCTCGTGGTTTGTAACCGAGTTGATCCGGCAGATTCAGCAACAACAGCCGGATTTAGACTCACTGATTTTCACGGTGCCCGTTGATAGTTTTGAAGCCTATCGCAACTGGCTGGGGCAGCTGTGTGAGTCCCTGGCCATTGACCAGGTCCGCATGATTGATGAGCCCACTGCTGCGGCCCTGAGCTATGGCTTTACAGGGGGTGAAACGCTGCTGGTGATTGATTTTGGCGGCGGCACCCTGGACCTATCGCTGGTACAGCTGGCAGGGGCCGCTAATCGCCAGCCCCTGGGGTTTATTTTGAAATGGGGTCAAAAATCCATGGCCCAGCAGACTAATCAGACCGTAAAAACCGCGCGGGTGTTGGCTAAATCAGGGGAAAACTTAGGCGGGGCCGACATCGATACCTGGCTGGCCGAGCATTTTGCCCAAACCCTGGGTCTGGAGATCTCACCGCTAACTCTGCGTCTGGCAGAACAGCTCAAAATTCAACTGTCTAGCCAGACAACCGCAAGCGAAGCCTACTTTAACGATGAAACCCTAGAAAGCTACGAACTCAAGCTAGATCGATCTCAGTTGCAGCAAATACTAGAACAACAAGGGTTCTTTGAGCGTTTAGACGATCGCCTTACCCAGGTGCTGCAGCAGGCCCGCCGCCAGGGAATTGAAAAAGACGATATCAGTGCTGTACTCATGGTCGGCGGCACAGCCCAAATGCCAGCGGTGCAGCAGTGGATTGAAACTTACTTTAGCGCCAACCAGATCCGCTGCGAGCGCCCCTTTTGCGCGATCGCGCAAGGGGCGTTGCAACTGCAAACCGTCGAGCTAAAAGATTTTTTATACCACGGCTACGGCATCCGCTTTTGGGATCGGCGCAATAACTGCCACGGCTGGCACCCAATTATTCAACAGGGGCAGCCCTATCCCATGGCCGACCCGGTGGAGATTGTCTTGGGGGCTTCCAGTGAAAATCAGCCCAGCATTGAGCTGATCCTGGGAGAATTAGGGGAAGAGACCAGCCGCACAGAAGTTTTTTTTGAAGGCAACCGCCTAGTCACCAAACGCAGTGGATCGCTGGCGTCTAACGGTGAGGGCAACGTACAGCCCTTGAACGATCGCGACGGCGCTCGCTCGATTGCCAAACTAGACCCGCCTGGGGTACCGGGTAGCGATCGTATCCGAGTTAGCTTTTCGATTGATAAAAACCGACTGCTCAGGGTGACGGTTGAGGACTTGCTGACCTCAAACATCCTCTTAGACAATCAAGCAGTTGTCCAGCTGAGCTAGCTTCCTCTCCCATAAATACTCAACAGTCGGGTCTGATGGGTGAGTGCACTGCGCTATGACAAACGATCAGGCTTTTCTACAAAGCATTATTATCGTCGTCATCTTCTTCTACGGGACCCCCCAACTGCTCACGCAGTTCTTGCTCAGCGGCAGCTTCTTCGGCCTGCATCTTGAAAACAATGAAAGACTGACTGGCAATCAAAACAATGGCAAATAAGACGCCCGACAGCACAAAGCTAAGCTTAGTCGACGGAACGCTTTGCCCCAAAGCATAGATGGCGATCGAAAACACCGCTGATAGAAACAGCTTAGAAAACAGCGGCATGGCTGGCGCAGACCAGCAAAGCCCCACCAAAATGGCATTGAAATAGAGCGATAGTAGAAATAGGTGAGTCCGCTTGGCAAAAATCCGCTGAGCACGTTGCTGAGTCCCGGCAAAGGGAAGCTTGAGTCGGTTGCTTGCCATGTTGATCAAGTCAAACATGATAAACCAAACCGGTATCAGCAAAATGGACACAACCACTAGCCACATCGGCGGTGCCGACAGGGTTTGGCTTATGGTAGCGGATGCCCTGGCCATTGCGATCGCGCCACCAAATAGGTAGGCAGCAATACCAGCTACCAGTAGCATTAGAGCATCTACCCCCAGCGAAGGTGTCACTGGAGACAAACTTGTATCACGGGTCATTGTTTTAACGGTATCTGTGGATGTCAAAGCTGTGCTAGTTTGAGTAAAACTGTCCGTCTCTAAGGAGATGCGTTTCATAGCTGCTGAATACTAAACATTGTCATTGGCTGCGGGAAACCAATTTGAGCTAATAGACTCTAGCCGTTAGAGCGTCTTGATTTTTTTTTGGGGGGGGTTAGGCCTCACGTCAAGGAGCCGGTTGATTAAGATCTAGGCCGTAATCAACTTAATGCCTGACGGTAATTTTTGCCTGCTTTTGGGGGCATGACCGAGGAAACTTTATACAGCAACTTTATAAGAGAAGTTCAACAGACGAAAGTTTTTGGGAAACATTCTACGTAAACTTACTGAGCTGGCACCGTATAAGTAAGCATCTGGTCTTTAACGTTTTACAAGTTTACCTGTCCCCGTCCGCAAAAATACTAACCGCTCAGTTTAGTAACTGTGAAGGTTTGCGGATGACGGCCAAGATAACTTAATAATCAAGTTTGCTTAATTTACACCATCATATTGATGCATTAAGACGCAGACGCACTTTCATCATGATAATCGTCACCCTGAAAAGGCTAGTCCTTATTAAGAACAAAAACACGGGTCACTACGCAAGCCTGCCATTTTTTTAACCCCCTTAGCGTTAGTCAACATCATCATCGGGTTACACTAACACTGCACAAATACGCCAGCAGGACTGCCCTAATGAATGTGACCCAGTCGCCTCTTGAGTTGCAAAAGTTTTCCCAGCAGCCCCACGCTTCCAAAATTAATTCGTCTAACCTCGGCAAGACTTGGACCATTGAACAAAGCGAAGAGCTGTATCGTATCAACGGCTGGGGTGAGCCTTACTTCTCAATTAACGCCGCTGGTCACATCACCGTGTCACCCCAAGGGGAACGGGGGGGCTCACTCGACCTGCATGAGCTGGTCGAAGCCCTCAAGCAGCGCGATCTGCGTCTCCCCATGCTGATTCGCTTTTCCGATATTTTAGAAGACCGCCTGGAGCGCCTCACCGCCAGTTTTGCAAAAGCCATTGCGCGCTATGGGTATGAGGGCAGCTATCGCGGTGTTTTTCCCGTCAAGTGCAACCAGCAGCGCCATCTGGTTGAGGACCTGGTGCGCTTTGGCAAGCCCCATCAATTTGGTCTGGAGGCTGGATCTAAACCGGAATTGATGATTGCCCTGGCGACCCTAAATACCCCAGGGGCGCTGCTGATTTGTAACGGCTATAAAGATCGCTCCTATATTGAGACCGCGATGCTGGGACAGCGCCTCGGTCAAACCCCGATTATCGTGCTAGAGCAGCTCGAAGAAGTCGAGTTAGTGATTGAGGCCAGCCGTCGCCTCAATATTCAACCCGTCTTAGGGGTACGGGCCAAGCTCACTGCCAAAGGTCAGGGGCGCTGGGCAACTTCCGCAGGCGATCGGGCAAAATTTGGCTTGAGCATTCCTGAGATCATTACAGTGGTTGAGCGACTACGCCAGGCAGACATGCTGTCTTGCTTGCAGCTGCTGCATTTTCACATTGGCTCCCAAACCTCGGCCATTAGCGTCATCAAAGATGCCCTGCGAGAAGCCTGCCAGATCTACGTCGAGCTCGCCAATCTCGGGGCCAATATGCAGTACCTCGATGTAGGCGGCGGCCTCGGGGTTGACTACGACGGATCTAAAACTAATTTCCACGCCTCTAAAAACTACAGCATCCAAAACTACGCCAATGATGTCGTTGCCGAGGTCAAAGAAGCCTGCACCGCTCGAAAGCTACCCGTCCCGACACTGATTAGTGAAAGCGGTCGCGCCCTCGCCTCCCATCAGGCGGTCCTGGTTTTTGATGTGCTGGGCACGAATGAAATCCGCTCCACCGAGCCTGAGCCCCCCAGTGAAGACGATCACACGATCATTCGAGAACTCTACGACACCTATCGCTCGATCAGCATCAAAAACTATCAAGAAGCGTTTCACGATGCTGAACAGTTCAAAGAAGAATCCATCAGCTTATTTAACTATGGCTACCTCAGCCTGACCGGGCGCGCCAAAGTCGAGAACCTGTTTAGAGCCTGCTGCGCCAAAATCCTGGAGACCGTCCGTCAAGAAGACTACGTGCCCGACGACCTGGCAAACCTTGAGAAAATCATGGCGTCGATCTACTACGTCAATCTCTCAGTATTTCAATCGGCCCCTGACACCTGGGCCATCGATCAGCTGTTTCCGATCATGCCGATCCATCGTCTCAACGAGGAACCCACCTGTCGAGGCACCCTGGCGGACCTGACCTGCGACAGCGACGGTAAGATCGACCAGTTTATCGACCTGCGCGATGTCAAAGATGTGCTGGAGCTGCATCCCCTGATTCCCGACGAGCCCTACTACCTGGGCATGTTCCTAACCGGAGCCTACCAGGAGATCATGGGCAACCTGCACAACCTCTTTGGTGACACCAATACGGTTCACATTCACCTTACGCCCAAGGGTTACCACATCGAGCATGTGGTCAAAGGCGACACGATGAAAGAAGTGCTCAGCTATGTGCAGTACGACGCGGAGGATCTGGTCGAGCAGATCCGCCTGCGCTCAGAAAAAGCGCTCCGAGAGAAGCATATTACCCTAGAGGAAGCGCGCCTGTTGCTGAAGACCTATTCGGAGATTTTGAGCAGTTATACTTATTTGTCTTAGCGGATTCCAGAAACCGGGTTTCTCTGTAAAACCAGGATGTGATCGGTTTAAGCTGGCAAGAAACCCGGTTTCTAGCGTGCAGCGATGCCAACTGCTCATAACTCTGGGATAGCCTCTAACCGTTCATCCCAGTACTCTATTAGGGGATGGTCTGGATCGGCCTTTGCCCACATGTCTAGCCAGGTTTCGGCGGCTTGATAATTTTTTCTAGCTATTTCCAATTCAATCTGGGCATCCATCAGGGCAGCGAATTCCGAAAAATGGAAACGCTCATGTTTAAAGAAGGGTTTAAGCAGGGTTTCGGCTGCGTCAAATTCGCGATCGCGAATATGAAACTTAGCCAGGGAGGTGCAGGCAAACAAATAATCTGGAAACCGCTCATGGATATTGAGAATCAGCGCTTCTGCCTCCTGTTCGCGGTCTAGCCGCATATAAGCTGCCGCCAGGTTATTCAGCAAATCTGGGGCATCGGGTTCAACCGCCAGTGCCTTCTGAAGGATTTCTTCAGCTTCAAGGGCAGCGTCTTTAGACTGTTCGTGCAATAGAGAGGTCGCCTCTGCTAACCAATCCGTTACCCGACGGGAATGTTTGCCAGTTTCTGGCTCTCCATATAGCTCATAGCCCATCAGCATAACGTCGCGCCATTCCCCCTCTATCCACATGCGAACTTTATCCCTAGGGACTAAACCCGCTTTGAGGACATGCACGACTGCCTGATTGCGCATCTGATCGGTGCCGTTTTGCCCCAAACCGAAGTCTTTGATGGCCTGCATAAATTCGGGAATATGAATTTGCTCAGCCATACTGACCAGAAAAGACTGTCCCTCAGGACCACCCCGCTCCAGAATTTTAGGGGCTTGTTTGATAAATGCAGGATGTTCATCAAAAAAGCGCTTGAAGGTGCTTTTTAGTTTGCCAGCCTTCCCGGATCGTTTTAATGAAACCAGAACCTGCTGAAAATCCGCCATAATTTTGGGCGAGAGCCATTCGTTCAGACCAAAGGGCCAGGCCCCGTGGCGCTGACCAATGGGAAATAGCAACTCATTTAAGTTTTTCTCCGCAATGGTCATGCCAGGGCTTTCCTCCAGGGCTATTTTCCACTGGGCTCTAGCCGCTTGAGGTTGATCGAGACGGGCCAGGGCAACCGCCACTAAATGGTGAAACAGCGCGTCAACGACCTCTGACGCAGGGACCGTCGCCCGCCATTGTTCATAAACCTCGACCACCGCCGCATCATCTCCCAGGTAGCTCAGCCCCTCCACCTTCTTAGTCCAGGGATTCCACGCATCGGGCTCATCAGCGGCCTTTAACCGCTCGGCATAGGGTTGGGCCGCCGCGTCATTGCCTTGCTGGGTTAAGAACCGAATCAGGTTAGACAGGGCATGGGTGTTGTTGGGGGCAGCGGCTAAAACCGATTGGGCGGTTGAGATCGCGCTATCCAGATCCCCCTCTGCCCAGGCCACCAGGCTCAAGTTATTGCGCGCTGGCAGAAAATCTGGCTGCCGTTCGAGGACATCCTGTTCTGCCTGACAAGCCTTAGCATATTCGCCCTCTTCGAGGTAAGCCTGGGCCTGCTCGTGGCGCAGGGCAATCTCCCACCAATCTTCGGTCGATTCAGCAAAGTTGGCTTTGGCTTCTTCAGCAAAGGCTTCCAACTTGGGAATCGCCTCTCGAACTTGATCGACTCCGTCGTGATCCGGCTGGCATTCCAGGGCTCGACTAAACGTTTGCAGGGCCAGCAGCGGATGCTGATTAACCATATAGGAAAACCCCAGGCCATATAAGAGGTCGCCATTGTTGGGGTCCAGCTCCAGCCAATGTTCACAGGCTTGCTGATAGCCCCTGAAGTGATCCAGTTCTACACACACCTGGGTCAGATACATCCAGATCCGCTTTTCTTGAGGATATTGCTGCCCCAAAGTGGACAAGATTTGATAGGCATCAGCCCACTGCTCATGAACGATCCGGGCCTCAGCCTTGTGGAGTTCGGTATCCAGATTTTTGCTGCCAAAGCCTCGAGGGGCAACTGCCCAGGATCTCTTTTTCTTTTTAGCCATCGGTTTCGGACAGATGGGACGTTCCAACGCGAAATTTGCTGACACAGCAGCCTAACCCCATGGGTCAAACTGTAATCAAATTACGCAATTATCGGCCACTTTTAGCACATCCACCTGGGCAAGCCTCTGGGATACCCCAAATTTTTTTAGGTCTAGCAATCGGTTTTGAGGCGAATTGGGTTAAGGTCTTAATCCCTGTTTAGTCAGAAGCTGGTTGGCCCAGGTTGCCTTATCATTCGGTAAGGCTGGGTTGAGGGGGCGGCTGTAGTCTAAGACGTAGTCAAACCCACCGCGCTCGTAAACGGCAGTGAGGAGAGCCTGTAAATCGACCGTGGCTAATTCGCCTTACAGTATGTCTTCTATACTTTGACCTCAATGGTAACCTCGAAAATCAGCAGCGCGTTTGATGGAATTTTATCGGGTACACCCGTTTCGCCGTAACAGAGGTGGGGGCTCGCCTGAAATCTGCGTTGGCCACCAACGCGCATGCCCTCAAGCCCGTAGCGAAATCCAGCGACTATCTTTCGGTCATTAAGGGCAAGGGTTTCGAGCCTATTCTCGTATAAAGGCTCACCTTTGCTGAGATAGCAGCTATGCACCAGGGTCACGCGATCCTTGGAACTGATCTCGGGACCACTACCCTGCTGTTCATTTAGGAGCTTGATTCCAGGTTTCATGACGACGGCACTAACAGTAAAGCTCAGCGGTGGTCATTTTTTTGCATCCATGCCTAAACTTTGGACTGCGCTTACTCCTACTCGATGCTATCTATACTATGGCCCAGCCGTTGGTACCGATAAGCATCTAAGTCAGTCTGACCGCTGTACATCGTTTCGATATAAATGTTTCTTTCAGCCCAAAGGATTTCGAGATCCCAAAGGCAGAATGAGTACTTGTCAGAATCCACTACCCAACCTGACTGTTCGCGAACCGAGACCGAGGTGAACAGCTCGTTGTCGTTTCCCCACCAAGCCAGCACAAGATACTGGGCATTGGCCCCTTCATGGAAGATGACAAATGCCGGAATGTGCTGCCAGTCAAGCTGTTTTTGGGCTTTAACAATTGCCAGCTGAGTCAGATAGTCAGGCTGGGCGACGGCTTCATCCGTGGCAGAAACCGTGTATAGCTTTATGCCGTCTGGATCTAGCCAATCAGGCAAGGTTTCAATACGACGCGGCTTAAACATTCTGGGGGTCTGTCACGACAAGTTTCAACTCTTCCCTCAAAACTCGTCGAAGTGTCTCTTCTATGGATTCACGCTCATGCTGGATATGCTGACGTAGAGCCTCATTGATTAGGGTTTGATAATTACCGCCTCCAGACAGATGAGCTTGCTCACGGAACCAATCTAAAATTTCGCTATCTAGACGAATCGTGATGCGTGTTTTGCCTGATGGAGCCGGATCGACTGCCCCCCGCTTACCTTGGCTAAAGTCATATTCAGCTTTCATTATTATCCATCCATGTATTGTTGACGTTCAGTACGTGTGGCTTTTCGAGCTGAAATGATGCGAATTTCATCACCTCGCCAGGTGTAAACAACTACCAGGATTCGGCCAAAGGCATCGAGACCAATCGTGATGAATCGCTCCTCTTCAAAGCGCTGCTCCTCAATCGTGAGGGCAAGATCGTCAGAAAATACTGATACTGAATCAGCAAAGTCAACACCGTGCTTTTGATAATTAGCATCAGCTTTTTCACGATCCCATTAGTAGAGCATCTACGCCTAGTATGTACATTTGTGCATACTAGCACAAATGTACATAGTATCCATCACTGCCCGGCTTATTAGACTTATTTAGAAGTGGTGGGCAGGGAATGATGCTGGCTAATGGTTAGAGGTTTTCACAAGAGCCTGCCCACCCTACAACTCTTTTTGCAACTCAAATTGCTGCTAGACATGTAAGTCATCCCCATAGCAGGGTATTTCTGGTTTGATTCTAAGGAGATTTCCAAAAATAAAAATATCTGGCTGCGGTGCATTACGATCTGCTAACGATACCCTACGGTTGGTAAATTTTTTCCTGGAAATACCCTGACGACTGGTTCCATCTGTAAATGTGGATGAGTCTTATGCCATTCATTGAATCTTTGACTCCTGAGCAAGAAGCTGCCATTCCTGACTACCGAGAAAAATGGCGATTGCTAAGGCTTTCTACTGAGCGGATGGATCGGCGACGGGCAGAAAGTGCTTTGAAAGCAGCCTACACATTAGCCGGTAAACCTGATCCGGAATTTCAGTTTTTGGACGGACCTCGGGCGTTACAAGAATTTTTGGAGCAATATGCCACCCAAGATTTTTTCCGCCAGCGAGGTAATCTGGTGTCTCTATATGACACCAATCTTTTAAAGCGACTGCAAGACCAGTTTGCTCCCGAGCTATGGAAGACACTTTCTGTTCAACTGACTGTTGATGGCGCACATGATTCAGTACATCGAATTCACTCGCTCACAACTCGCCCGCTTTCTGAGCGGTTCAACCAATCCGTCGGTACAGCTTGGGCCGATGCTCAAGCCCGTCAGCGAGAGGAACTTCGCGAGCAATTTCAAGGGGAATTCTTAATTCAGCTCGGCGAGTATGCTCAACGATTAGCTCAAGACGGTCTCCAGGCATTCAATGAGACTATTTGGCAACCGTTGAGCCGTCAGCCTTTTATGCAATCTACCGTACAGGAGCTGGACAAGTGGGCACAAATTGGTCAAGCGATCAAAGACACGCTCTGGGATGCGGCTTCGCAAGGCGGTTACGCCTGGCTTGTCAGCTCTTGTGTCTGGATTGACTTCTGCTCGTCAATCTTAGAATTCTCTGATACCGAAGTTCAGCACTGGCTGACGTTGCGATCAGTTGTGCGCTCCTGTGGCGTGGTGTCTTCGTTTGAAAATCTCTGTCTGGTTGTTGAGCGCCCCACAAAAATCTTACTGGATGCTGAAAGAAAGCTTCATGGTGAGGATGAACCGGCCCTTACCTTTGCCGACGGATCAGCGTTTTACTTTAATCATGGTGATTTGACTTCATCTTGACTGGGTGGTGTTGATTAGAGAGTTTTGCGATGCATCCAGCTCAAAGATGGATTGATCCAACTCCAAGGACCATTCATGCAGTGTCAGAACTAGGATTATCCGGTTCAGAGGTGGATTCATCCGGTTCACCAGGGACCGGGTTCCTTGGCAAAACCAATAAGTTTTGCCACAGTCCAGTCAAACTGCAATTCCGGCTCAGATTTAGTGGCCGAAAGATATGCCCCATCCTCGGAGGCAAATACTTTGGAAACCCCTCAAACTGGCAAACTTTAACTGGGTTAACAGTCCGGTTTCTAAATCAGCAGCGTTACAGCCACCAGCCCACCTGGCAACCCAAAGAAAACCCCCAACACATAGATAATCGCCAGCCAGCGATGTTTGGCCGCCAGCTTAGACAGCCACCGAGAGGCTTGCAAAGGTCTTACCCGCAAAAAAGGAATCCCATAGACAATCGCGACGCTGATCAAATTGAAACCTAGATGTACCAGCGCCAACTGAAACGCTAGCTTGGCCAGGACTCCCCCTGTCCCAACCGCAGCCAACATGGCCGTGGCGCAGGTGCCAATATTGGCCCCCAGCACAAAGGGATACACCTCTTCTAAACTGACCAACCCGGCACCAGCCAGGGGCACCATCAGCCCCGTGGTCATCGAGGAAGACTGCACCACGGCGGTAATGCCAGCGCCGGTTGCTAGCCCCAGCGCTGACCCGCGCCCGATGGCCCAGTGCAGCACCGTCTCTGCTTTACCCACCAGCAATTTTTTGAGCAACCAGGCTAACCCAGTTACCGCCAACATCAGCCCTGCGACGCTGAGGCTAAAAAAGATCACCGCATCAAAGGGCGGCGGTAGATAGCGGGCAATGGCCCCAAATCCCCACCGCACTGGCCAGACCAAACCCGCAGGGGAAGGCAAGGTAAACCCACCGGGGAGATCGCCCATCCTCGCTATCAGCCACTCACTTAGCCGGACCAGGGGATGAAGCGTCAGCTCTAGGGGAAACAAAATTGCCACGCTGAGCAGGTTAAAAAAGTCGTGGATGGTGGCCGCTGCAAAGGCCCGTTGAAAGGCGTCATCTTCGCTGACGTAGCCCAGGCTGACTAGGGTATTGGTGAGGGTGGTGCCGATATTGGCCCCCATCACCATGGGGATTGCGATCGCAATCGGCAAGCCCCCCGCCACCGCCGCAATTAGCATTGACGTCACAATGCTCGACGACTGGATCATCGCCGTGGTCAAAATCCCCAGCAGCAGCCCCAAAAACGGATTAGCCGCCAACCCAAATAACCCCTCTGCCTGGGGACCGGCTAGGGACTGAAACCCCAGCCCCAACACATCAATCGACGCGAAGAGTAGATAAACCGCGCCCACAGCCCCAGCAGCATAGACCCATCGCTGCCGTACACTAAGCTGGGAAGACGCCTGGGAAGACGCTTGAGAAACCCCATCAGCAGACTGGGAAGCATCATCCAAAGCCGGATTTGACGGATTTGCCTGGGGAGAGTTTGTTTGCGGAGAAGTAGATGTCATGAAGATTTCAGCACTGATCGACTGGTTTGAAGCCTGGGCCAACCCCGCCTGGCAAGAAAAATGGGACAACTGCGGCTGGCAGATCGAACCCGGTATCTTAGCCCAAGAGGCCGGGGTTTTGGTCTGTCTGACCCCCACCCTGGCGGTGATGGACGAGGCAATTCGTCTCAAAGAGCAGGGTGCCCCCGTGAACCTGATTTTTGCGCATCACCCCTTAATTTTTAGTCCCCTCAAGTCCGTGACTGTGGGGGAGCCCGTTTCAGACATGGTGCGTCTGGGCATGAGCCACGGCATTGGGGTCTACAGCGCCCATACTAACTTTGACCAGGTGGCGGATGGTACAGCAGATATCCTCGCTCAGCTCCTTGATTTGAAAGCCTGCGAGCCCGTGACGCCCACCCAGGAGGGGCTAGGCTACGGTCGCGTAGGTACCCTTCCTGAGCCTTGCTCTTTGCAGGATTTATTGGCAAGCATTCAAGCCCAGCTGATGCCGCCCAAGCTGATTTATTCCCCCGCCGCTGACCTGCAGCAAACGGTCAATCGCGTTGCAGTGCTGGGGGGCTCCGGGGCTAGCTTTTTGGGGGATGTCAGCAAAACTGGGGCGGAGGTCTATCTGACCGCTGACTGCAAATTTCATCAGTTTCAAGAGGCGCGCGATCGCAACCTCATCCTGATAGACGCGGGCCATTACGCAACGGAGCGCCCTGCCTGTACAAAGCTGGTCGATAAATTTAGTAAAGCCGGAGCCGCCTGGGCACAACTCAGTACCCAGGACGAAGACTTTAGACAGTTTGTTTAACCTCGACGGGTTAGCCCATTCCGCCCTCACGGCACCTCAACGCTTTCGCCATAGGTTTCTAACCAGGCCATCAGCTCTAGCGTAAGTGCTTGGCGCTGCCTTGTCTCAGGCTCGATACACACATGGCGAGTCATCGCAGTTGCCAGCGTGTTGGCAGGATTGACCCTGCACAGCAGGCGAAACTCAACCTCAAAAGAGGCCGAGTCAACCCGCCGGGGCACCATGATGATCAAAACCCGATCACCACAGTGAAGCGGACGCTGAAAGTCAATCTCTGCATGCACCACAGGCACCGCCGTACTGGCCCTACCAAAAAACTGATGGAGATCAACGCCAGTTGACGCTAGCGAAGCTTCGTAGGTTTCATGGCACAGGGTCAGCACATTGGCAAAATAAACTACCCCCGCCGCATCTGTCTCATGGAAGCGAATGGTGCGAGGGTACTCAAAACTCATAAACGTGAACTCGATTTAACCTGAACCCGATCAGTTTGCGTTCGGCTGGGCCGGACGAAACGCCGCTGATTTAGCCAGAGACTCAGATGTGGTCACCTTCGGTGCAGCCGTTGGGACTGCTGCCGTCGGATTTAACGCCAGCATAGGATTATTAAGCGTATTAACCAGATTTGAGAGGGAAGTCTGCAAAATCTGATCTGGGCTAATGGCTACCCAGCCATCCGCCGATAGCTGCCGCAGCTCAAAGTGCAGGTGAGGACCCGTAGAGACCCCCGTACTGCCAACCAAACCCACAACTTCACCTTTTTCGACCCACTCTCCTGGCTCTACCATCAGCTGAGACAAGTGGGCATAGCGACTTTCAAGTTGGCCGACCGCTTCTGCCTCGTGGCGCAATATCACGGTCAGACCATAGCCCCCTAAGAAATCTGCCACCTGCACACGTCCCTCCCGAGTCGCCAGAACAGGGGTCCCCAAAGGCGCACCCAAATCAGTGCCGGTGTGAAAACGTCGGTCACCGTGAACGGGGTGAAACCGCCAGCCGAAGAAAGAGGTGATCGGGGAGGGCATCGATAAGGGAAAAAGAAAAGGCTCACGGGCCTGCAAATTGACCAGCGGGCGCGCTAAGCGATTGTAATAGGCTCGGCTGGCAGCTGAGGTGATCCCTGAAACAGGAACCCCTGCCACTCGAACCCCTGAAGAGTCAACACTGACCGGCCCAACTCGAAAAGCAGGTGCATTGGCATTTGATGAAAAACGAGGTCCACCACCGGACGCAACTTGATCTGCAGAAGGGTTACAGGCATTATGCGGAATCGTCTGACCCTGCTGCAGCATAAACTTGCAGCCCGTTGAGCGCTCTGAAATCACCACGCTGGGCGTATCAGGGTTTGCCGTTGCCCCAACGCTATAGTCGGTGGTGTCTATCAAGACATTACCAAAGTCAGCTGGGGACGCCTCGGCAGTGGGAATGGATGCCGGTTCAATTTCATTGGGTACCCCGCCTGGTGCAGACTCAATCGGCTCAGGCAACGCAATCGTACTGGGCGCTGGATCAACCGGTGTGGGGGCAGCGACCGAAGCTGGTTCTGGCGCAGGTTCAGCGGCGGGCGGTGCAGGGGCTGGGGTAACCACCACTGGAGCAGGCTCTGGCTCTGGCGCAACAACGGGGGGCGGCGCAGGGGCCGGTTCCGCAGCGGGGGCAGATGCCTCAGGGGGGGCGATCTCGATCGTGGTTTGCGCCAATACCTGCTGCGCCCCCATCAGACTCAGGCAACCCACCACGCCCAAGCGCGTTACCCAGAGCATCGGCTTTGGTGCAGTGGCATGATTAGCGTTTTTTGTAGAAGCATCCATAGTCTGCTGTAGCTGGGAAGTCATTAACATATAAGTTTAAGCTGAACTCATGCAGTTCAAGAAAGTTAAACTGAACTGTCCAGTTCAAGGCCATTGTAGCCCAGGGAAATCTCACCTGGTTGTAAGCATATGAGCTGAGCGATCCCGTCAGTGTGATCTGAGTGCAGCTGCACCTGAAGCTGGCCCGATGCAGAAACGCCCACAACATTGCCACCATGCCCTTCTAGGCTTACAAACTGCCCCAGGTGCATCAGCAAAGTTTGGTAGTTTTTCATAAAAGCCTTGGCCCCAACTCGCTGGCGATAGCAGATGCCTTGCCAGAGACCTTGAAGCACAATCGCCGTCAAG
>JBCCRZ010000017.1:0-24207 GCA_039200855.1 Cyanobacteria bacterium P01_D01_bin.44
GGCTCAATGCCAAACACCGAACAGATTTTTTCGATCCAGGCGCGGGTGCCGTCGGGGCCAATGGGGAAGGGTGCGCCGATGAGTTTACACTTGCGGCGACGCATCAGGGTTGAGGCGGTGCGAGAGAGAAACGGACTAATGCCAACAACGTAGGTACCCTCAGCAATCACGGGCAGCTCTGTATAGCGCTTGGCGGGCAGCCAGCCTGAGACTTTGATGCCTTGTTTTTTAAGCTCGAGGGTAATCTGAGTGACCACCGGATCGGGGACGGAGCCAAAGAGTACCAGCGGGGGATGATCGACGTATTCAGATTCCGATCTGGCAACCTCTTCTTGTTTGCGGCCAAAGTTGAGCAGCTTAGTGATGCTGTTGCGTTCTTCTTTCTCGGCCTCGGTTTTGGGAGCCTGGGTGGGGCAGCGATGGGCCATCGCCGCCAGGACGGTGTCTTCTCCTTGGGTAAAGGCATAGTCAAGCCCGTTGGCGCGGGCCACCACAATCGGGACGCCGATTTCAGCTTCGAGGCGAGGGGCCAGCCCTTCGAGATCGGTTTTGATAATCTCGGTGGTGCAAGTGCCAATCCAGACAATTACACTGGGATTGCGATCGCGCTTAATCTGCTCACACAGTCGCTTCAGTTCTTCGTAGTCATTGAGCTTGGCAGAGATATCCCCTTCTTCAAGCTCGGCCATGGCGTAGCGGGGCTCAGCGAAGATCATCACCCCCATTGCATTTTGCAAAAAGTAGCCGCAGGTCTTGGTGCCAATGACCAAGAAAAAGCTATCTTCTATCTTTTGATAAAGCCACGCCACACAGCTAATCGGACAAAAGGTGTGATAGTTGCCAGTGTCACACTCAAATTCAAGCGCAGGTGTATTTGCAACGGTCATATCAAAAATCCTCTCAAGTTCAGCACAGTCATGGGCAATGGGAGCGGCAATGAGCAATCAAGACAACCACCCCTGATAAACCTGGCTTTCCTGGCATGACAGATAGAACCGCGTCAAAACCTGAAACGTCTGCCCCTAAAACTCTGGCGCAGAATCCGGCAAGAGAGGCATATCTTCGTCTGGGCTAGCGTCGAGGGTCGGCCCTGAGCCGTCATTATCGAGCACCATTTCCGGATCAAAGTTGAGCCCGAGCACTTCGACCAGCGCGTCCTCGTCCGCATTGAGTTGATAAAAAGGCACCATCAGGTTAGAGAGCTTAGGCTCAAGGGCATTCACCACACCCAGGACTAGAAACGAAGAGGGACGTCGGCCTCCGTCAGGGGTTCTCACAGAGGTTTCGCGCATTTGCATCTCCAGCCAGGGGCGGTTAGATCGAACGTAATCTAACCACTTTTGGCGAATGACGGACGTAAAGTTCTCAAAGAAAGCCATAGGTCTCGGACTTTTATAAAACTGCGACTGTGCGGGCATCAGCCCTGGGCTGGGCACTTAAGCCCGACATCGCAGCAATCTAGCACTTATGGGCCTTCCTGACTAGCGTTTTCCAGGTTTTTAACAAAAAGCCAAGTCGGTCAGCGTTAAACCATCATCAGGTCAAACTCATCCTTGGGCTGGGCCTCTGCCGCTGTGGGCGGGTTGAGGTAAAAGTCAGACAGCAGGGCAAACAGATCGCGATCGGGCGAATCCGTGGGCACAACCCCCTCGGGCGCAGCCAAAATCTGATCGGCAATGTTGAGATAGTACTGACACACCGGCTCTAGCGACGGGTCGGTCTCGGCCATCTCAAAAATGGTTTTACCCTTAACTCGTGAAACCCGAATGTCTTCGATCAGGGGCAAAATCTCGAGCACGGGCATGGGCACCGCCTCAATATATTTGTCGATCAGGTCGCGCTTGGAGGTGCGATTACCGATTAGCCCGGCTAAGCGAAGGGGGTGGGTGCGCGCTTTCTCACGCACAGAGGCCGCAATCCGATTGGCCGCAAACAAGGCATCAAAGCCGTTGTCTGTAACAATCATGCAGTAGTCAGAATAGTTGAGCGGTGCGGCAAATCCGCCACACACGACATCCCCTAAGACATCAAACAAGATCACGTCGTACTCATCAAAAGCATTCAGCTCTTTGAGCAGCTTCACAGTTTCACCGACCACATAGCCGCCACAGCCCGCCCCGGCTGGGGGGCCCCCGGCCTCCACACAATGGACGCCACCATAGCCTTTGTAGATGACATCTTCAGGCCAAATGTCTTCGTAGTGATAGTCCTTTTCTTGCAGGGTATCAATAATGGTGGGAATCAAAAACCCAGTCAGCGTAAAGGTACTGTCATGCTTGGGGTCACAGCCAATCTGCAACACCTTGCGACCGCGTTTTGCCAACGCCACCGAAATGTTGCAGCTGGTGGTGGATTTGCCAATGCCGCCTTTACCGTAAACAGAAAGTTTCAAGGCAATCGTCTCCTGGATGTGTATACAGACAAACTCAGGAAATCTCTGCATCGACGTCGCGCACGTTTACAACAGAGAGAAGAGTTTTTGAAAAGCAACTAGATTGAATTATGGGGAAACCATTCACTAAAGGGAAGGTCCCCAAATAACATACCAGGACATTATCCAGCCCAAACAGCTCTAAAAATCTAATTAAAATCGAAATATTACCTAGCGTAAGGCTCAGACAAAAAATAAAGTCCAAAACATATTTTTAGCTAACTCATTTAATAAAAATTCGAACAAAAGACAAAAAGCTTCAACTCAGATAATTCGAGAGTGGGGTCTCAATTTAACGATGAGTCGTCCCTGTCGGGCCTCAAACGAAAAACGTCAACCCCTTCGTTTTCAGGCTTTGCAGCAGGACAAGCTGATAAGGTCACCCCCATCTGATTAAGCTTTAGCTTCTCAAAAGACTTGGGGATCGTAACAGGGCATCACTTTGTAAAAAAAAATCACGTTTCCAGACAGTGCTGAGTAAAGTCAAAGTTAAGTAAAGTCAGACTTGACGGTCGCTTTCGGGCGTATCGGCTCGCTCACTCCGCGTAAACCATTCGGAAACAACCGATTCGGATCGCTCAAATATAATTCTACTGCTGACCTCCAGGTCGCCCGAGGCAATCGGCTGGCTGATGTCCCCGTCCCAGCCATAGGTCGCTTTAAACTGCTCGGTGGCACTGTGGACCTGTGCGGCAATCTCCTCATCTGATTTGGTAATCATCGGGGAGGCTTCTAAAAGCTGCATTTTAAACACCATCAGGTCTGTCAGCCTAACTATGTCGCCCTCTAATAGCTGACTGGGATCAATATTCAGGGTGCCATTTTTGAGGATCTGCTCCATCAAGGCTGGGGTTAACATCGATTGAAAGCGCTGCATATAGGCTTGCACAACTGCGAATACCGTGGACTCAAAGGTGGCCTTTTCGCGATACTGGGCAACCTGATGCGCGATCGCAAACCACTCGGGCGGCACCCATTTTTGCAAGGCTTCGGCCAGATTAAACTTTTCAACGGCAGTCTGCAGTAGCCAGCGCCCCTCTTGCGGACTAAACTGGCCATCACTGAGGATCGCAATCAGCGTTTGCGTCACATCGATCAAATCGGTCGCCGAGTCCAGGGTAGATTCAAACTGTTGAGCATAGGCAGCCAGCCCCTCCGCAATGGCTTCTTCGCGTTTTTTTAACCAGGCTTTAACCTGCCTGGCCGCCCCTTCAGCCGCCGCGTCCGCCAGGGCTCCCACCGCCGCCGTCGCCGTTCCCCTTGCCCGGTAAGCCGCTACCAACCTTTCGACTAAAGGGATCATCTGCTGCGGCAGCACCTGATATTTCTCCACCCGCATCAAAATCGCCCCAATCACCGCCCGCAGTTCAAGTTCAGACGTCGGGGGGCCAAATAGCTGGCTAAACGCATCCAAAATCGAGAGGACGCGGCTGGCGGTTTCAGGGGGGAGCTTTAGGGAAGGCATGGGGAGAGGGTGATGGGTAGTGGGTAGTGGGTAGTGGGTGGTGGGTGGTGGGTAGAGAGGCAGAGGGAGCAGAGGGAGCAGAGGGAGCAGAGGGAGCAGAGGAGGCAGGGGGGCTTATAGCGGGGTATATTGCCTGCTGAGTCTTAACCTCTGCTTCAGGAAACTGCGAAGGCAGGTTTTGTACATGTCGCCGCGGTTTCCAACCGCCAGGCTTAATGGGTTGAGGGGGTTATCCATCACCCATCCCGCCAATCCAAAATCCAAAATCCAAAATCCAAAATCCAAAATCCAAAATCCAAAATCCAAAATCCAAAATCTAAAATCCCAAGCACGCCCCGACCGTCGCAACTACAGACTGACCGAGGGCTTCATAGTCATAGCCCCCTTCTAACCCAAATATCAGCCGAGGCGCTAGAAAACGGCAAAGTTTAGTAAACACACCGTAGTCGGTGGGTTGCAGCGCCACCCCTGCCAGCGGGTCGGCAGCTGTGGCATCATACCCTGCACTGACAATCAGCAAATCAGGCTGAAACCCTTTGATAAAGGGCAACACCTGCTCTTGAAAGCGAGGTTCATAGTCTGCCAGGGTACTGCCCGGTGCCATGGGGATATTCAACACGTTTTGGTGAAACCCGGTTTCTGAGGCGCGACCGGTGCCGGGGTAGGCCGGGGACTGGTGCAGTGAGCAGTAGATAATTTGCGGGTTTGTTTCTACCAGGGCCTGGGTGCCGTTGCCGTGGTGTACATCCCAATCGAGGATGGCGACGCGCTCAATGTCGGGCTGATCTAGGGCGTAGTGGGCTGCGATCGCAGCGTTCGACAGCAGACAAAACCCCATACCCCGTTCGCGCACCGCGTGGTGCCCCGGCGGGCGGGTCAGCACAAAAGCGGGAGAATCATGCTGCTGGACCCAGTCCACCCCATCGAGCCAGGCACTTACCGCCAGCATCGCTACCTCATAGCTTTGGGGAGAAACCACTGTATCCGGGTCGAGGTCGCCACCGCCTCGCTCGGCAAATAGCTTCAGCGCCTTGACATAGCGCGGATCGTGGAGGGCTTCAACCCAGGGCAAAGGATCCCGCTGAGCAGGCGCTGTCGGAACTTGCCACTGTAGGCTAGACTGCCAGGGGGTTGCCCGTAGCTGGTTGACAATTGCCGTTAGCCGACCTGCATTCTCTGCATGGATACCCGTGTCGTGATTTAAAAATCGGTCAGTGTAAATAACTGCAAAAGGTGAATTCATCGTTTAATTTTTGAGCTCCATTTCCGAGCCCCCTTGGCAACTCTATTAACCCACCTGAAACGCACTTAATTCAAGGGTGATCGCAACCTCGGGAATGCCAAAATTGTGATAAAATAATTAGATGTGCTTCACGAGAATTTGAACGATTTCACTCACATTTCATTCGTTAAACGCGATCTTTTCAAGAATATTGCAGCTTAACGCCTTTTTTCTGAAGATTTTGGAGCTTTTTACTGTATGAGCAGCCCTCAAGAGCGGATTGTCCCCACTGATCTGCGCAACGAGATGTCTCGTTCCTACTTAGAGTACGCCATGAGCGTCATTGTAGGTCGAGCCCTTCCAGACGCCAGGGACGGTCTCAAGCCAGTGCATCGTCGCATTCTCTACGCCATGCACGAATTGGGGTTGACTGCAGATAGACCGTTTCGTAAATGCGCCCGCGTGGTCGGGGAGGTGCTCGGTAAGTACCACCCCCATGGAGATACCGCCGTTTATGATGCCCTGGTGCGCATGGCTCAGGATTTTTCCATGCGCTCGCCGCTGATTAACGGGCACGGCAACTTTGGCTCCATCGATAACGACCCGGCAGCGGCGATGCGATACACCGAGTGCCGTCTACAGGCCCTGACCGGGGCTGCCCTGCTGGCCGATATCGAGTCCGAGACCGTTGACTTTGTTGATAACTTCGATGGCTCCCAGCAAGAACCCACGGTGATGCCTTCGCGCATCCCGCAGCTTTTACTAAACGGGTCTTCTGGTATTGCCGTCGGGATGGCGACAAATATTCCGCCCCACAACTTGGGTGAACTGCTAGACGGGGTGGTGGCCTTGATCCGCAACCCAGAGATTACCAGCCTTGAGCTGATGCAGCATATCCCAGGGCCTGATTTCCCCACTGGAGCGCTGATTGTAGGCAGCAGCGGCATCCGCGACGCTTACACCACCGGGCGCGGGTCGGTGACGATGCGCGGGGTCGCCGATATCGAGACCATCGAGCATCGAGGTCGCCCCGACCGCGAGGCAATCGTGATCACCCAGCTGCCTTATCAAACCAATAAGGCTGCGCTGATCGAAAGAATCGCCGAGATGGTCAATGAGCGGCGACTAGAGGGCATTTCTGACATTCGCGACGAGAGCGATCGCGACGGCATGCGCATTGTCATTGAGCTTAAGCGCGACGCCTATCCCAAGGTGGTGCTCAACAATCTCTACAAACAAACGCCCCTGCAAAACAACTTTGGCGTCAACATGCTGGCTCTGGTCAACGGCGAGCCCCAGCTGCTGAGCCTGCGTCAGTTCCTTGAGGTATTCCTGGAGTTTCGGGTCGAGACCATTACCCGGCGCACCCAGTACGAGCTGCGCAAGGCCGAAGAACGGGATCACATTTTGCAGGGCTATCTGATCGCCCTTGACAACCTCGACGCAGTGATTGCCCTGATTCGTCATGCGGCGGATACGGCCACCGCCAAAGAGGAGCTGATTGAGTCCTTTGGGCTCTCAGAAATCCAGGCCGATGCGATTTTGCAGATGCAGCTCCGCCGCCTGACCGCCCTCGAATCTGAAAAAATTCAACGGGAGCACGAAGAGCTCCAGGAACGCATCACTGACCTGCGCGACATCCTGGCCAGACGCGAACGGATTTTGGCGATTATCGAAGACGAGCTACAAAAGCTGCGAGACGCCTACGCCGATGAGCGCCGGACCGAGATCCTCGCCGGAGAAGATGGTCTCACCGATATCTCCTTAATTGCCAATGAGCAGGTGGTCATTTTAGTCACCGAGCAGGGCTATATCAAGCGCATGCCGATCAGCACTTTTGAGGCTCAAAACCGCGCCACTCGGGGCAAGTCGGGTACCAAAATGAAAGACGATGATGGCATTGAGCATTTCATCACGTGCTGTACCCATAACCACGTTTTGTTCTTCACAGATAGGGGGGTCGCTTACAGCCTGCGGGCCTATCAGATTCCTGAAGGGTCGCGGGCGGCACGGGGTAACCCGATCGTGCAAATGTTGCCCATTCCTCGAGAGGAGAAAATTACCTCTGTGCTTGGGGTTAGCGAGTTTACCGAAGACGAATACTTAGTCATGCTGACGCGGGGCGGTTTTATTAAGAAAACAGCCTTGTCAGCTTTTAGCAACATTCGCTCTAACGGACTGATTGCGATCTCCCTTGAGGAGGGAGACCAGCTGCGCTGGGTGCGTTTAGCCCTGGCCGAGGACAGCATCTTGATTGGTTCGCGCAAAGGCATGACCATCCATTTTAAGGCCAGTGCAAAACAGCTGCGGCCTTTGGGACGCCCCACAAAAGGGGTGCGCTCCATGTCTCTGCGGGGGGATGACAACCTGATCAGCATGGATATCTTGCCAGCCCAGCTAACCGCAGAGGCAACAGAAAGCGACGAAGACGACGGTGAGGACATCGAAGACATCAACCCCAATGAATGCGATCAGGGGCCTTGGGTATTGGTGATTACAGCTACTGGGTTGGGTAAACGGGTGCCAGTGAATAACTTCCGCTTGCAAAATCGGGCTGGGATGGGTCTGGTGGGGATGAAATTTCGCCGGGATAATGATGAGCTGGTGGCACTGCGCGTGGTCAGTCCCTCCGATGAGCTGATGCTGGTGACCAATCGCGGCATTATTATTCGCCAGACGGTCTGCGCCATCTCGGTGCAGTCGCGGATGGCCACGGGGGTCAATCTCCAGCGGCTTGACGACGACGATGCGATCGCAGCCGTGGCGATCATTCCAGAGTTCTCCGCCGAGGGAGAGAGCGAGGATATGGATGGCGAATCGGTCACTGAAACCACCGAAGCCATTGTTGAGACGCTGGAAGACCTCACCACAGTAGATGTGCCTGATAGTGCACTCCCCACAGATGAAGCGATGGCAGATGATTCAAGTGCGGATGATGCAGAATAGCTAAAGTAGGTAGTTCGCCCCAAAAGCCCCCAGGTTCTTTGAGAACCTGGGGGCTTTTAGTACCCATCCTCTAGAACTATGCCCAATGGCTGATCCAATTTACGCCATTGGGCGCTTAATCTAATGGCGTTCGATAGATAGCTAATCTTCGCCAATTTTCCTTTACAAGGGGCGAAATTCAAAGATGTACACAAGAATACATGGGACTATTACGAATTTTGCTAAAAATAGTATTTATACGGAGAAAAATTGATATAGGCTATACCATACCTACATATCTGCTTAAAATTTACAGTTCAAGACTTATCAGATCAAAACTCACAGTTCAAAACTGACGGGGGTAGGCATCATTTTTTTTGACGCTCTGCTTGTTTAGGCTTTCGCAAATCACTAGACAACTGTGAGATTAACCCTGCCAGATTCAGGCCTGTGCTTTGCCCCTGCTGGGTATGCCACAGGCAACAGGGTATGGTTTAGCACTGTTCTACTGCATCAAACACAGGAAAGATGACTCAACTTCATATGATGAACGGATTGAGGGGAGGCGGACTGACATCGGATGGCGCTCTGACGTTGGCCCAAGTCAATCAGGTCTCCGAAACAGCCAACACCTTTGTCAGCCAGATCGTGGCCTTTTTGCCCACCGTGATTGGGGCGCTGATCATCCTGGTGATTGGTCTGGTGATTGCCTTTATCGCCGCCTGGATAGTCGGCAATTTGCTCAAGCGCACTAACCTGGATGACCGCCTAGCCAGCTGGGTGAGCGGTCGCGCTGCCGGAGAGATCCCCACCGCAAAGTGGGGTAGCACGATTGCCTTTTGGATTGTGCTGCTGTTTACCCTGGTGGCAGTACTCGACAGCCTAAATCTGACGGTGGTTTCAGCACCGCTCAACGATTTCTTATCGACCATCTTAGAGTATGTGCCGCGGATTGCTGGAGCAGCAGTACTTCTGGGGGTTGCCTGGGTGATCGCAACCGTGGTTAAGCAGGCCGTGTCTCGGGCGCTGGTTGGGTTAGGTCTCGATGAGCGAGTCTCGGCACAAACCGGGGTTGACGCAAGCGGCTCAGCCTTTAACGTCAGTGAGACCCTGGCCAATGTGCTGTATTGGTTCGTCTTTCTCCTGTTCTTGCCCCTGGTCTTGAGCGCCCTCAACTTGCAGGGACTGCTGTCCCCTGTCCAGAGTCTGCTGGATGACATATTGTCTGCTATTCCTCAGATTCTCACGGCGATTGTTATTTTTGCCATCGGTTGGCTAGTCGCCAAAATTGTTCGCGGGATTGTCACCAATTTATTGGCGGCCTCCGGGATAGACAACTTCAGCGATCGTCTAAACCTTTCATCCTCCCCAGGCACCAGTGGCTTTTCTCTGTCAAATCTGGCAGGCACCGTTGTCTATGTTTTGATTTTGATTCCGGTGGCGATTGCGGCCCTTGAGGAACTCAACATTGAGGCAATTTCTGGCCCAGCAGTGGATATGCTCAACCGGGTCTTGTTTATTTTGCCCCAGGTGTTTGCCGCGAGCGCAGTGATAGTGGTTTTCTACTTCATCGGCAAGTTTGTGGCTGATCTGGTGACCAGCTTGCTCGCTAGCATTGGCTTTGATGGCATCCTGGATGTGCTCGGCCTGCCTGAGCTATCAGCCCCACCGCCTCCTACCGTCGAAGGACTGACCACTGAAGTCACCCAACCAGCCCCCAAGACCCCTTCCGAAATCGTGGGTATCATCTCGCTGGTTGGGGTGTTGTTGTTTGGTGTGGTCACCGCCACTCAAATTCTTAACTTTCCTGAGCTGACTGACATTGTCCAGGCGATCATGGCAATCTCAGCCCAGGTGTTGGTCGGTGTAATCATTTTTGCAATCGGTCTCTATGCCGCTAACTTGGTCTATCGGTTAGTCCTCAACTCCATGAGCGGTGGGGCGGCAAATACCGTCGCCAACGTGGCTCGGATCACGATCATTGCCTTTGTGGGCGCACTGGCACTACAGCAAATTGGCATTGCCCCCAATATTGTGAATCTAGCCTTTGGCCTATTGCTGGGCGCGGTTGCAGTTGCGATCGCAATTGCCTTTGGCCTGGGCGGTCGCGATGTCGCAGCGGAGCAACTCCGCGACTGGGTCGATCAGCTCAAGCGCTAAGGGGTAAGTTCGTTTCAAGGTCTGAGTGCTAAGTTTTGAGGGGACCGCTTAACTCAAAACTCAAAATTAAGGGCTGCTTGAAAATTGAGACTTATCAAATGTCAAAACTGATACTCCGCAGAGAGAATAATCCCTTTGCGGAGTTTGTCATTTATATTCAGAAAACGGTAGTAAAGTGTAAAGATTCCCAAAGCTCTTGAACTAAGCCGTTTTTAGAAAAGGTTTTATGGACAGCAAAGCGCTCGCTCAATATATCGAAGCCACCGACGGCATCAGTAAACCCTGGCTCCTTCTCCAGCTTCGTTTACAAAAGCTCCAAGAGCGTCGCCACGAGATATCGTCAGATGAGTACGCCCAGCAAATTGCTGAACTCCACGAATCTTTAATGGCATTAGGTCAATGGTGGGTCGGTCAAGAGGAGGACGTTTTCTGAAACCATGGCATCAGCACAACCGCCCAAAACCAGCCCGAAAAGAACCCGCTCAGCCAAGCCCGCCGCGCGGAAAGCGGCGGCTAAGCCGGAGAAAATAGATCTCCAAGATCCGAAATATTACCTTAGCCGCGAACTCAGCTGGCTGGCCTTTAACGAGCGAGTCCTCCACGAAGCCCTCGATGACAGAACCCCACTACTCGAGCGCCTCAAATTTTTAGGCATCTTTTGCAGCAACCTTGATGAGTACTTCATGGTGCGCGTAGCGGGGATTAAGCAGCAAATTTTAGCGAATGTCAATCGGCGTACCGCCGATGGTCGCACCCCCCAAGATCACCTCAGTGCCATTAGCCAAAAGCTGCGTCCTAGTTTTGCAAAACAGCATCATTTCTTTGAAACAACCCTGCGCCCCCGGCTTAAAGAACACGGCGTTTATTTACTAGACTATGCAGATCTCACTGCAAAACAAGAGTCTTACCTGGAAAGCTATTTTGAGGAACAAATTTTTCCAGTCCTGACACCCTTAGCGGTGGATTCGGGGCATCCCTTTCCGTACATTTCTAATCTCAGCCTCAACCTGGCGGTGGTCGTCAAAGAGACTGAGTCAGGCGATACCCACTTTGCTCGGGTCAAAGTGCCTAAAGTGTTGCCTCGCTTTGTGGTGCTGCCCTTAGATTTTTGCCCAATCCCTAAGTCTGGCGACTGTCTCTGGGTAGCCGTGCCGATGGAGCAGGTGATCGCCAAAAACCTGTCTTTTCTGTTTCCGGGCATGACGATTGACGATTGCTACACCTTTCGCATTACCCGCAATGCCGATCTGGCCGTCGAAGAAGACGAGGCAGACGATCTGATGTTGGCGATTGAGCAAGAGCTGCGAAAACGCCGACTGGGGGGGTCAGTGGTGAGAATGGAAATCCAAGCCTCAACCCCGCCTGCGGTCCGCTCTACGCTCATGCAAGAGATGGGCCTCACTGAGGCCGATGTTTACGACGTTGAGGGGCTCATTGGTCTAGGCGACCTGATGTCGTTGATGAGCATACCGCTCCCCGAGCTCAAAGATCCAAAGTGGTCAGCGGTGGTCCCTAGGCACTGGCATTTTGCCTATCCCAGTGAGGGGGATAGCGAGGCGACCCGAGATGTCTTTGACCTGATTCGCGAGCGAGATCGGCTGGTTCACCACCCTTACCATTCTTTCTCAGCCACAGTCCAGCAATTTATCACTCAAGCGGCTCAAGATCCACATGTCCTGGCGATCAAGATGACCCTCTATCGTACCTCGGGCGACTCTCCCATCGTCAACGCTCTGATTTCCGCTGCCGAGAACGGCAAGCAGGTGGTGGTTCTGGTTGAGCTCAAAGCCCGCTTCGATGAAGAAAATAATATCAACTGGGCCCGCACCTTAGAGAGCTCGGGAGTGCATGTGGTTTATGGCTTAATGGGGCTCAAAACCCATACTAAAATCACCCTGGTCGTCCGTCGCGAAAGGGAGCAAATTCGCCGCTATGTCCACATCGGCACAGGCAACTACAACCCTAAGACTGCTCGCCTCTACACTGACCTGGGCCTGATGAGCTGTCGAGAAGACCTTGGGGCTGACTTGACGGAGTTATTTAACTACCTCACGGGCTATTCGCGTCAGCAGACGTTTCGGAAGCTTTTAATTGCACCAGTGTCGCTGCGCGATCGCATGACCGCCCTGATCAAGCAAGAAATTGACCATGCTCGGCACGATCGTCCCGCCCGGATTATCGCCAAAATGAATTCGCTGGTGGATCAAGCCATCATTCAGGCCCTCTATGAGGCCTCCCAGGCAGGCGTCCAGATTGATCTGATCATTCGGGGGATTTGTTGCTTAGTGCCAGGGCTCCCGAAGGTGAGTGAAAATATCCGCGTCATTAGTGTGATTGGGCGTTTTCTAGAGCACTCCCGCATCTTTTACTTTCACAACGATGAGGATCCTCAAATCTTTATCGGCAGTGCTGATTGGATGCCCCGCAATCTGGATCGACGGGTCGAAGCGGTTACCCCGATTGACGATTTGCAAATTCGTAAATCGTTGAAGGAGATCCTCGACGTGTCGTTGAATGACAATCGCCAGGCGTGGGAAATGCAGCCAGATGGCACCTATGTACAGCGTCAGCCCGAGCCCGACGAGCCCGAGCGCAGCACCCACACAACCTTTATGAAGCAGACAAAAAACCGAGCGTAGGCGACTTCACCCCTACGCTAATGCGACCGGCATTTCCAGGAGCGACATCGCTGCTGCCAGCGTTTTTTGGACCGCCTGAGCCGAAGTCTCAAGCGCAGTTTGCTCAGAGGGGCTTAAGGGTAGCTCCAAGATAGACTCGACCCCGCTGCCCCCCAATCGGCAGGGGGTCCCTAAAAACAGATTGGAAAGCCCGTATTGACCGCTCAGATAGGCCGATAGCGGCAGCACCCGCGACTGGTTGCGCAAAATAGCTTGCACCATTGTGGCTACCGAAGCAGCAGGGGCATAAAAAGCACCGCCAGTCTTCAGTAAGTTGACCACCTCAGCCCCACCGTGACGGGTACGCTCTACCAGCTGCGCTAACTGCTCAGGGGCCATTAACTCAGCAATAGGTAAACCGCTGACGGTAGTACAGCTCAGCAACGGCACCATTAAATCACCGTGCCCGCCCAGCACCAAAGTTTCGACATCCCTAGCCGGGACTTTGAGCGCCTGGGCAATAAAACTGCGGAAGCGGGCCGAGTCAAGCACCCCTGCCATCCCCATCACTCGGCCAGGCGGCAACCCGCTGACGCGCCAGGCCAGATAAGCCATGACATCTAAGGGATTGGTTACCATGATGAATTGGGCGTTTGGAGAGGTTGCGATCGCGCGCTGCATCACCTCGATCACAATCTTGCCATTGATCTGCACCAAGTCATCCCGCGACATCCCAGGCTTGCGGGGTAGCCCCGCCGTAATCACTACCACATCCGAGTTAGCCGTATCGGCATAGTCGTTGGTGCCTGTCACCGTGTAGGCAAAAGACTCCAACGGCTGCGACTCCATCAGGTCGAGGGCCAGCCCCTGGGGGCGTCCTTTCAAAATATCAATCAACACCACATGGGCTAAATTGTGATACAAAATTCGCTGGGCCAGGGTCGCCCCAACGTTACCTGCCCCCACCACAGTGACCTTCGGATCGCGCAATGGAGCAACTACACTTGGCAACACCATAAGTTGCCCTCCCAAAATTCAATATCAGGGATTTCACCCTGCTTTTATTGTGATCAAGGCAAACAGTGAGCAGGGGGAAACCTTGCCGATTCTTAATCTGCTCACAAATAACTTAATGGGAAGGGTTTAGATTTTGGATTGAGGCATCCTGCTGGATGAGTGAGGTCGTCGCCCAGGATGGCTATGCAAATTTTTCTAGCTGGTCGAGGCGTAGCCAGATGTTGGGAGTGGGCACCTTGCCAAACTTGACCAGGGCATAGTCATCGCGGGTTTCTAAAATCTCTCCCTGGCTTTCAAAAATATAAGGGGGAAAGCGTGTATCGCTAGCCGTGGCTTCCACACTCGCTTCTAGTTTTTCTTTGACAACCCGTACAAAATCGCCTTTCTTTACAGCCATGGTGAGTTCTTAGTGAGTCCTAGCTAACGGTTTATATTATCGCTGACATTGTGGGCAATAGTGCGCTGAGCGACCCGCCAGTTTCAACCGCTTAATCTCAGTGCCGCACACCCGGCAAGGCTCTCCGTCACGATCATAGACCCAGGCCACCCCCCCATAATTGCCATTCACCCCATGCACGTCCCGAAAATCGCTAAAGGTCGTGCCCCCGGCATCAATACTCGTAGTCAGTGCTTTCAAAATCGCCCCGTGCAATCGCCGCAACCGGGCTGGACCAAGTTGGCCACTGATTGTTTTAGGGCGAATCCCACTGAGAAACAGAGCCTCGTCCGCATAGATGTTGCCAATACCCGCCACTAGGCGCTGGTCGAGCAGCGCATTTTTGATCGGGCGCTGTCTGCCCCTAAAGGCATGGCGCAGATAATCTACCGAAAACGCCGAGTCAAAAGGCTCTGGCCCCAATCGCTGTAAGCCTGTCATAATCGAGGGCGGTTCAACCTCAGGGGGCACCCACCAAAGACGACCAAAGGTGCGCTGATCCACGTACCGCAGTTCGTGATTTTCACCTAAAAAGAGCCGCACCCGGCAATGGCTTGACACAGGTTCATCGGGGCTGACCCACAGCAGTTGCCCGGTCATCCGCAGATGCACACCCAACCAACCAGCCGACTGCCCTGACCTCGCCAGCGCAGCCAACAAATACTTTCCCCGCCGCTGCCACTCAACAATCTCAGCACCGACCAGGGCTGTCAAAAAATCACCTACAAAAATGGGGTGGTCGATCGTACGCGTTAGCAATACGTCACCACCCCGAATTGGATAATTGAGGGTAACTCGATTAAGTCCTCGACGAACGGTTTCAACTTCAGGAAGTTCAGGCAAAACTGGATGGGCAAAGATGACTACCCCTATCCTATCAGGCCCACCTTTCCTGTCAGTGGCTAAACCTCTTCTAGCTCAGACTCAGCAAAATTGTTAGTGTTGATACCAGAGTAGTTAACCTTATCAAATCGAACCACGACCGGATAGCGAATACCGCTTTGGTCAACCGTCGCAACCTTACCGACATCTCTGTACCAGTAAGACTCTTTACGAAGAATACGAACTTTAGAACCACGCTTTACCATAAATATCCTCTCTCGTTGAAAGATGGGTTATTCGTTCTCCAGCGTACACTGCGACCGAACAGAACTCATCTCCTGGGTATTTAAGAATTGTTGCTTATCGCAGTTTTCAGTAACAATTCTTAGCGACTGGCGAAAATTCTCTAAAAAAAGCGCCTGCAAATCTAAAGGATTGCAGGCACTCACCATTAACTGGCCAACTCAACGCTCACCTCGGAAAAAGATAAGGGCGTCTGAAGAATATCTGCTAGCCGCCTAAATACCTGGTAAAGGCAGCGCCGGCAGCTCAGCAGCAGACAAAGACGCTTGGGTTTGAGGAGACTGCTCCGGCGGGGGCAGCTCAGTGGGCTCAGCAGCAACATTAGTCGCACCCCCTGTGACCAGAGCCTCTACTTCGATGCCGTTTTGCTCTAAAATCACACGTGGTTCAACAGCACGGGTATCAATCCGCTTAACTAAGACACGACCACCAGCCACCCGCTCACCCGTGCGCACGTAGCGTTCTACCTCATTGGGAACCTGCACAATGGCATAGGGTGTACCGCCAATCTGAACCACCCCAGAAATCCTGACAGCTCGAGCCGTATCCGGCTGAGGAACAGGAGGTAATGCGCTGAGGGGAGTAGGAACTGCCGACGGCTGAGTCGCCACTGGGGTAGGCTGGCCCGTTTGGCCACCCCCCGCAGTGGTGCCGCCGGGTAATTGCCCCCCTGCGGTGGTGCCGCCGCCCGCAGTAGCAGTGGTACCGCCACCGCCCGCAGTACCACCGCCACCCGCGGTGGTGCCGCCTTGAGCGTTATCCTCTAAGCCAGGCACTTCCACCGCCTGGGGCACCAGACTCGCGAACGGATCGGGACGGCTGCGTTGCACACTGCTAGCCCGTTCGCTGGGGTTAGTCGATTGAATCAAGTCGGGCGCGACCACAGTAGCAGCACCGGGCGTAGCCACCACTGGGCCAGGGAGTGTTTCTTGCGCTTCAGGAACTGGGGCCTCCGGCGGGGTAGTCCCTTCAGTATCAACGGATTCTTGAGGGGTATCGCCGTCGCTCGTCGCAACGTCATCTTGACCACGACCGAAAAAATTACAACCAGTAAGTGAAAGCGCGCCAACTGTTGCAAGTACTATAAAAAGTAGACGCCGCATGATTTTCTTCCTCCGAGGGCTGTCGTTCGCAAAGTATAGAGCAGTTTGGTCTAACTGCATAGAGGTTAGACCGATTCGGCGCAAATATAACGCTTTCGCCCCCAATCTAGCAAAAAAATTCGCAAGTACGTCCTAAAATCGTCTCAAGTCTGACGCTTAACATCCGAAGACGTCATTAGGGTGCGCATCCGCTTAAGCCCACTCTTGACCCGTCGAGAGACGGTAACGGCACTGATACCCAGGCGCTCAGCGGTCTCTTTCTGGGTAAGGTCATGCAAAAACACAAACTCTAAAACCTCTCGAGTCCGTCGTTCTAGCTGAGACATGGCCTGCTGCAAACGGATTCGATCTTCTTGCGCCAGTTGAAAACTGCGATACTTAGGGTCCGGGAGCAGATCGCTCAGAGAAGCAGTCCCACTGTCCTCGTCTTGAATAGGCGCGTCAAGGCTCAATAGCAATCGATTGCGACTGGCAATTTTGACCTCTTGCCATTCTTCAACCGAGATCGATAGCTGATCGGCCACTTCCTGGTCGGTCGGTTTGCGATCGAGGTCTTCTTGTAGCTGACGAATCACCCGCGCTGACTGGTGTTGAAGAGACTGCCAACGCCTGGGAATACGCACAATCGCGCCCTTGTCTCGCAAATAGTGCTGAATTTCGCCCCGGATGTAGGGAATCGCAAATGAGCTAAACGCATACCCTTTAGAAATATCAAAGCGTTCAATCGCTCGGATGAGCCCCAAGCTACCCACCTGCATCAAATCATCAAAGCCTTCAGTGGAATGATAGAGCCAGTGATGGGCTTCTCGCCGCACCAAACCAATATTCATCTGCACCAGTTTATTTCTAAGCTCGGGCGAGCGTGTTTTTTGGTAAGTGCTCAACAGCTCAAGGCTTTGACCTTTTAGCACTTGGTTGGGGCTAGATGACATAGAGGAACCCTTTTCGCACTGAACAGCAGAGGTCATGGAGAAAAACAGCCTGAAACCAAACGATCCCCGACTTTGACACCAACGTCAAGCGTCTGCATGACAGACAACTCGAGCAGTACGCTTAGCCTAATGGACTCCGATATGGAGTCACAATCGAACTTTTACGGAACTCCGCAAAACAATATTTTGAGCGTACCGACTTACCATCTTTGCGTAAGAATGCCTAGCTAGCTGTGATCTGCAGCATAAGGGATGCAGATCGACTAAAAAGCCGAGGAAGTTATCACTTCCTCGGCAAAGATTCATTTAGTGAATCGGCAATCGGTATGGGCGATTGCAAAATAGACTCAACCTTAGGCAGTTAAGCTTTCGACACGGGCATAAAAGACACCCTGTATCTTAACGTCTGATGGAGCAGCCGTGCCCATGTCAGTGTCAGAAGGTTGCTCACATTCAAAGGTGCCAGCAATTTCGCCGGTCACACTGTCAACTTGCTCCACCTGCATTCTCATAGTGCCTTGGCCCACGTCAAACCCCTTGATGTTTTCCCGGCGGAGCTCTTCACTATCGCCGCGGGCAGGTAGGGCGACCGCTGTATCATATCCAGTGGTCAAACCACGACCTTTGGGGTCTAAAAAGTTGGAGGTGCGATAAGACGGGACGCGATAGTCACCGATAAAATCAGTTGAAGAGGTGACGGCATTGAGCCCTTCTTGGGAGTGAGCAATCAAGCCTTTGACGGTGAATAAAAGTGGGATTTGCTCCCCCCCTGGCAGGAGTACGGTAATTGCCTGGAAGTCAATGCCATCTAGCTCTTTGAAAGTTAGGCTACCGTCGGGCTCAGCGGTTAAGCGAGCTCGCACTTGGTCAAGGCTAGACGTGTAGCGGGTCAAAGACTTGCCAGCTACAAACTCGGCTTCTCTCCGCTTGTTGGGAGCCTCCTCCTTGACAAAGTAGGTAGTTGGTTCCATGCAGAGACCCACGATCTGATACTCACCATCGGGCTGAATATCGATGGTACCGCGACGCGCACTTGAAATCTGCGGGCAGCTGTTGGCTAACCCCGTATCCTTGATTTGCTCATAGGTCAAGGGGACGTCGCTGCTGGCAGTGGGCGCATCGCTACAGGCGGTCAAAACACCCAGGCAGAGTGCTAAAAGAACGGCTATTAGAGCACGAAACCTCATGGTCAACCTCAAAATCACAAAATTGTTAAAGTCTTTGGCAATCGCCCAGTCCCTTGACCCCTGAGTCAACGGCAAAACATTGACTGCACAGAGCTAAGGCTACACAGAGCTAAGACTGTACAGAGCTAAACACTGAGCTTTATCTAAGCATTCTACACGGCTACGTCACCGCTTTCACCCCCTGTTATTTGGGCAGATATTCGGGCAGATATTCGGGAAAATTCGAATCAATGGGTTGCTTAGGCTAACAAGCAATGTCAAAATATCGCAGCGTCAGAATCGTCCCAATTGTTTGCGAGCAAAATCGGCTACTTTCATGATTGATGAAGATTTAACGCCTTTCTCAACGGGAGATCTGCCTGAGGATTTGCTGGTATTGGCTGAGGCCGTTGAAGTTGCGGCCCAAGCCCGTCAAGGGGACTGCTTTCAGCTTCTAGAGCTATTGAGGGTCCTCGAGAGCTGTCATCAGTCCGTTCGGGAAACATTGTTTCGAGATGCTTTGCCAAGCAATCGACAGCGGCTCTACCAACTCCTCAGAGATATTGAAGTCAATGGGGGATGGCCTTACATCAAGCGAATGAAACTGACAGCATTTTTGGCAGCCTTGGAAGCCACCGCAGAAACGACGGAAGGCAATCCACCAAACGTTACTGGAAGCGGTCATGACCTACTGAATGACTAAGCTGAATAATTCAATTTCCAGAAAAAATTTGCACCGTCTCAGTTTGCACCGTCTGTTTGCGCATCAACCCATGGTCCATTTGAAGTCTACTCGGCTCAGAAATAACGCAGTTCGTTGGATATTACGCTTGTGGGTAAAAGGGGGTCGACCTCGGCGACGTCGCTGGCTTTGGAGTACATTACTGGTGATCAGCGGGTTGCTAACCGCTTCTCTAGGGCCGCTGATCATGACCCATCCAGCCTATGCGCAGCTTAATCGCTACTGCCACGCTTCGCAGACGGAGATTGATCAAAAAGAGTCCCTCAGACAGGCCGTTGTCGCTGGCAATACTGAGGCTCAAGCTCAGTATGATGCAATCATTAAGCGCCATACGGCTGAGTTGCAAACCTGCCGTCGCCAAAACTGGCCTCAAACCCAGGCAACTTGGATTCGGTTATATCCCTGTGATTTGCAGCCAGGGATGTTAGATGCGCTAATGGATCGCATTATTAACCTGGGGTATAACGAGGTCTACATAGAGGTTTTTTACAATGGTCAGGTGCTGTTGCCAGCACGGGAAAATCGCACGGCCTGGCCGAGTGTGGTGCAAACTCGCGGCTACGAAGATCGAGATTTAATGGCGGAGGCCATCGAAGCGGGGCATCGTCGCGGCCTCAAGGTTCAGGCCTGGATGTTTGCGCTTAATTTTGGTTACTCCTATGGTCAGAGACGCGATCGCAGCCAGGTGATTGCCCGCAATGGCCACGGCGATACAACCGTCAGCTTTGCCGCTCGGGGGGCAAGCAGTAATCCCGAAGAGGTCTTTATTGATCCTTACAGTTACCAGGCCCAAGAAGACTATGCCCGGATGCTAGAAGCCATCCTGCGGCGACGCCCCGATGGGGTTTTGTTTGACTATGTGCGCTATCCCCGAGGGGTGGGTTCGGGCTCGGTTGCGAGCAGCGTCAATGATCTGTGGATTTACGGCAGTGCCGCCCAACAGGCACTGCTCCAGCGAGCCCTCAATAACAAAGGCTTAGAGCTAATCCGTCGGTTTCTCCGACAGGGATATCTGACCATCGGAGACGTGGAACAGGTAGATGCCCTATACCCCAGCGAAGTTGAACCCCTCTGGCAAAGCCGAGCGACGCCGAGATACTCAGGAGAGCTACCCCCCGCCTCGGCCCGAAGACCGATTTTACAGGATGAGCTCTGGCGACTAAGCGTGGCCCACGCGGTGCAGGGGGTAGTTGATTTCTTGCAACGGGCCTCACAACCGGCCAGGCAGCAAGGCATTCCCGTGGGGGCTGTGTTTTTCCCTAGTGCCAATCGAGCTGTGGGAGCTCGAGGCTATGATTCTCGCCTACAGCATTGGAATCGATTTCCCGACTGGATGGCCTGGCACCCAATGGCCTACGCCATCTGTGGCAACGCCAGTTGCATCGCTCAAGAGGTCCAAGACGTGCTGAGCCAAAATGGCAACGCGGGCAGCATCAAACCCGCCTTAGCTGGGGTGTGGGGACGCAGTATTAGCAATCGCCCCTCTTTAGAGGAACAGATGGGAAGCATTCAGCGGTTAGCTCCCTCAATCACATCAGTCAGCCACTTTGCTTATTCTTGGCAGGACCCAGAGTTTGATCGGGTTCGTAAGTTTTGTGCGCTGCGCTAGGGCAAGAGATAGGAGGTAGGAGACAGCTAAGAGACTGAACTATCTGGGTCTTCTCACTGTTTGTAGCGTCCTCTAATCTTTTAAATTTTTCTTCTGAGCTTTCAAAGACTAGCTTCTAAAGTCTGGCTCCGGAGTCATGCCTGTTTTTGGCGGAGCAACCCAAAGGCCCGCATTATAAGAATCGAATTACTTACTGAGCGCCCTTAAACACCTTAGCCAGGGAAACCATCAGCTCAGGCTCTTGGGTCTGGTGGATTTCGGCAGTCTGCGTTGCTGGCGTGGTTGACACTGCCTTAAACGCAACGATCATCTGTAAACCGACGGTGATCATTACTGCCTGGACTATCCGATTAACCATTTTTACAGCCTCCTCGACCAAATTTACGATCAAAGTAACGTTCCTATTTCGAGCCTGTAACCCTGACTGTTCCCCATCTGAAATTGTCACAGGGTGGATAGTTGACTACATCAACTCGACAGAATACGTTTCCGAACTAATACCTATCTTTTGTGATGATTGGGTTTGCCAAAGTGATCCTCGGCACCTGCCTTAGGTGAGTTTGTCGGAGCTTGCGTCTGGCTGAACTCACATAATCCCATAAAACCCTTTCCTGGCAAGGATTTAGCCTCCCCTGTACAAATACGGCAAAGGTCTACAAGTCGTAAGTGAAGACAATTATTAGTCAACAATTAAGCCTGATTTGAAGACATTTCTTAAAGGACAGCTCTGAAACTCAAAAAAAAGCCCGCTGTCCAGCGGGCTTTACCGATAAGCGTTGAATCACTCTGATGAACAGATCAGCTGTAAACAGCTCGGCTTAGAGTTTCTTTAGATTCTCTAATGAGCCTTATTAGTATTGCGAACCTTCCAGGCCATCGAAATAATTTGGCTCCAGCGACGCTGTACACGCTTGGGGGTCCAGTTGAGCTGACGAGCAATCTCGGTGTCGGAGGGGTTAGCTCGGTCTGGGTCTTGCATCTGCGCCTGCTTGAGTAGCAGTAGCTGATGTTGCTCCTCATCCAGGGTTGCCACAAAGGTATCCCACTGACGAGGGCTTAGCCCCAGATTTTTATCGAGATCGGCTCCAAGCCACTGATGGACCAGTTCCCAGTTATGGAACTGGGCAAATTTTTCGACGTGGTACTTAAACCGCTGCTGTAGGTAATCGCGCTGACGGGGGGTCAGGCCCAAAACTTCGTCAATCTCACAGGCAGCCATGTCTTGTAGGCGTAACGTGAGGTAGTCGATGCAGGCACTTTGACCTTGTTCTTCGAGGTAATCAACCAGTTCGTGGATAATGCGATCGCGCAGCACCGCCTCAGCCGGGTCGATCACATCCGCAACCATTTGCTCACGGATTTGCTGCAGCGCCGGGGAGCGAGAATACCCTTCGGCGTCTTCGCCCTTGGGTGACTCCACCGCCATCTCGATATCCACACAGGTTTCAGCCGGTTGCTTTTTGGCAAAGGTCTGAGCCCTGAGAACAATCAGCTGCTGGTTATAGCAGCCGGGGAGCGAAATCCGACGCTTGGCATAGTGCTCGCTAAAGGCCATATACTCAGCTAACTCCAGGCGAGTTCGCGGGGTATAGTCCGCTTCTAGATGGTTTTCGCGGCGAAATGCCTTGAGCACTTCGATGTAAAAGCCTTGAAGGAAATCTTCTAGCAAATTACAACGACCCTGGAAACCCAGCTGAGCTTGGGCAGGGGCAATATAGCGATAAGCAATTGCACTGAGTCGACTGTGTAACTCGACACGGCCCTGACGGGAGCCGAGACCGTAATATTGGAGATATTTATTAACTCGGTTTTGGGCCAGGGAGCGCTGCCATGCATTCACCTCACCGGAGGCTTGAATGCGATCGCTCTTTCGACAGATGCGTGTGACTTCGATCGCCAGGCGGGTAGCCACTGAGTGAACCGTTTTGAGGTTACCCGTTGCCCCCTCGGCTAAAAGTTCTGATAAATGAGATATTAGTTCCTGATCGACCGGGCAAAGCGTTGTATCTTCTTTGACATCCGTTGATGAATTGGGTGCCTGATTAGCAGATGCCTTTGCGGTCGCAGTGGGATGTAAAACAACGTTAGAGTTAGCAGTCGTAGAATTAATCGATAAAACAGATTGAGCTTTCATGGTTCTCCTTAGTGATGCACGCTTACTTACAGATGAAAGAACTAACAAATTAGGGGTTAGAGCCCTTTCGTGTTCAACAGCTTCACTTTAGAGAGTCTCAATCTGAAACATGGTTGGGGTTGTGTCAATATCCCAATCAACTGGCACACCCTCATTGGCACATAGTAGATCAACCGATGGGCAGATTGTCATAGATGGACCTGAAATACTACAAAACACTGGGGATTGGGCAACTGAAGTTAAAGACAGCAGCAAACCGCTCCCAAAGCTTAGGACTGTGACACTTGAGTAGACAGTCTATTTCCGCAGGAGAGATCATAGGATTTATCACCCGTTAGATGGTGATGAACGGGCGGCTAACTTTTAGTCAGTTGTTAGGAACACTTATTACCAAGTACTGCTCAAAACGCCCCTATCCGGGTAATTCAACGGATGGCTTGATAAAGCTTATGTAGAGACCCCTATAATTTTGTAAACGATCAATAAAGCCATGGGGAAAATTGCATACTTAGATTGTCCCAGCGGCATCTCTGGCGATATGTGTCTCGGAGCCCTGTTGGATGCGGGGTTGCCGGTAGCAGCATTGGAGACTGGGTTGGCAAACTTGGGATTATCAGCGGAGTATACCCTAGCCATAGCGTCCGTACAGCGCTGCGGTCAGGCTGCAACCCAGCTCACTGTGGAGCTGTTAACTAAAACCCACCCCCGCCACCTGCCGGAGATCGAGCAGCTGATCTTAAAGGGGGCACTGCCCGAGCAAGTCACTAACTGGAGCCTGGCTATTTTTCATAAGCTGGCAGCGGCAGAGGCGGCGGTCCATGGCATTCCGCCTGAGCAGGTGCATTTCCATGAGGTGGGGGCCACAGATGCCATTGTGGATATTGTGGGCACCTGTCTGGGGCTTAACTGGTTAGGGGTTGAGGCAATTTACTGCTCCGCACTGCCCACCGGCGGGGGAACCGTCTGGGCCGCCCACGGTCAGCTGCCCGTACCAGCCCCGGCGGTGCTCAAGCTGATGACCTTAGCCCAGGTGCCGATCTATAGCAATGGCATCGAGAAAGAATTGGTGACTCCGACCGGGGCCGCGATCGCAACTACCCTGGCCCAGCAATTTGGCCCCCC
>JBCCRZ010000018.1:0-23829 GCA_039200855.1 Cyanobacteria bacterium P01_D01_bin.44
GCGGCCCGTCATTCTCAGTCAGTTGCAGCCTAAACAACTCGAACAGCTCAGGCGGCTGGGGTTAGAGGTGGATCTGTTTGGAGAAGCGCTCTGGGCGGTGCGGACGGTTCCGGCTCCGCTTAAGGATCGGGAGGATTGTGCGGATGCGCTGTTGGAATTGAGTTTGGGGGGCGATCTGGATACGGCGCTGGTGGCGACGGCGTGTCGCACGGCGATTCGCAATGGGATGCCGTTGACGGCGGAGACTCAGCAAACGTTGTTAGATGATTGGCAGCGGACGGCGCATCCGAGGACCTGCCCCCATGGGCGACCGATTTGTTTGTCGTTAGAGGAGTCGAGCTTGTCGAGGTATTTTAGACGGCATTGGGTGATTGGGAAGAGTCATGGTATCTGAGAATTCATTCGGGCGAGAAAACATTTTTGGCAGCAAGAAAGCCCGTGCTGAGAAAGAATCTGCATCTAAAATACGGCCTCCGGGGTGCTCGGTTCGCAGGCGGTTTTGCCGAAACTGTCCAGGGTGACCAAATCGGTGGCAACATCACCAACGAAGCGGCTGAAACGCCTTCACTGGCAGCGGCTGCTGCCGAAATCCAAAAACTGCTCAAGCAGCTAGAAGCTTCTAACCCTATAGCCACTGAGACAGAGCAAACGGCTTTCCTTACTGCCATGATTTCCCCTACCCACCGCCAGCGGTTTATCGGTGCGCTCCAGTCTGCCGGTAGTGCTGCCCTAGATGAAATTCCCTATGGGGCTGTTCTCAAGGCCTTGGTCGAGGGTTGGAAAGATCCGAATGTTTAGGTTGCTGGCGAGATTGCGTAGTTAAGGCACAAAACCCAACGTCCCGAAACGTTGGGTTGAGCCTCGCGAAACCCAACCTGCAATTGGTGCTCAACTGGGCTGTGACTCTAAGTTCTAGAATGAATTTGTTAACTGGCACCTTAAAGTAAACCTATTGAGATTAGGCAAATCCGATGGTTGCAATTCAAACGCGGCGTTTTACGGTTGACGAATATATTCGGATGAGTGAGCTAGGCATCCTGGCACCTGCCGAACGAACTGAGCTGGTTAATGGGGAAATTATTACAATGGCCGCAAAGGGGACAGCTCATACGTCAGCGACAACGCTGACTAAAACCGTATTTGAATTAGGGTTGCGCAATCAGGCAATTATTCGGGTCCAAGATCCAATTCATCTCAACGATTATTCTGAACCTGAACCTGATATTGTCATTGCTGTCCGGGATCTGTTGGCGTATAGCACCCATCATCCAAGGCCTGACGAAGTGCTGTTAGCCATCGAAGTTGCTGACACTAGTCTGAAATATGACTTGGAAACTAAAGCCCCGATGTATGCCGCTGCGGGCATTAATGAATACTGGGTTTTAGACGTGATTGAGCGCCAACTACATATGTTTCGGCAACCCGCAGACGGGCGTTATCAGGAGCAGTCTATTCTGGCCGAGACGCTGGAGGTTGCCCCGCTGGCCTTTACTGAATTCACTATCCCAATTTCTCAGATGTTGCCACCAAAACCCAATTTAGAGCTGTCGAGCTAGAAAGTAGGGATTGTCATACTACGGCATGTTTTGCTGGTTGCCCAATGCCTAGATGGTTTAACACTGCCGGTCACTGTCGCCCTGATAAGCACTATAGGGTGCCTGCGATCGCACGGCTAAATAACCGAAACCGCTAATGGGCGACACATAGCTAATGGGCGACACATAACAGTTATTCGAGGATAAGAAGAGAAAAGGGTACCCAGGTAGTGAAGCCCAAAACCGAAGGAGTTTGATGGGTACCCAAACTTGGTAAATGCTGAGCCGATTAGCGAACAATGCCTTTGGTGCGAGCATCCAACGCTTCTAGCCGAGCTGATTGAATATCCTCAACTGCTTTGCTCTGGCTGTCCAGATGCTCTAGCCGAGCGGATTGGATATTTTCGATTGCTTTGGTACGGGCATCCAGAGCCTCTAGCCGGGCAGATTGAATGTCCTCAACCGCTTTGGTGCGAGCATCCAGAGCCTCTAGCCGAACAGACTGAATATCTTCAATGGCCTTGGATTGGCTATCGAGATGCTCAATTCGCAGCGTGTGAACGTGGCCTTTGCTGCGGCTGTCCAGGGCTTCGAGTCGAGCGGACTGGATATCTTCGACCGCTTTGGTTTGGGCATCCAGATGCGCCAAGCGAGCAGCTTGAATATCTTCGATGGCTTTAGACCCACCCCGATCCAGCACTTGGTAGCGGTATTCCTGTAGCTTGCTGCCATCCTTGCTGCCTCGGTCTAATACTTCGTAGCGACGTTGTTGGAGTGTTGTGGTCTCAAAGTCAGCCGCGCTGGCAGCAGGAGTGATCGCGGCAGTGGCGAGGGTTAAAGCAAGTGCAGAAAAGATATAGCGTTTCATGGTGTAGCTCCTTGTAAATCAGTGGTTTGCTTCAGTAATTACAAGAATGCCGTGGTCACCTGAACTGCCCCTGACTGCTAACTGAAGATTGCTTAAGGGGTTTCTGAAAATGGCTGAGTGACGACGGTGATGAGGGTCACTGGACGCCTTCTCCGATGCAAAAATAAGAAGCCCCGACCAGAATTGGCCGAGGCTTCAGGTTTCATATATTAAGTTCGAATGGTTTAATTCTACGGGCCACAACCACGAATGGCAGCAGGCGAGATCACTGCTTTGGTGTGTTATGAGACACAGGCTAAGAAAAACCCCCAGTCTGAACTAAGGGTTATCGATGCGATTGCTGTCTGTGTTAAGAGGAGAGGTCTTTGCTCAGACGGTGTAAGCGACACCGCGATACTTGAGCTGCTTCTCCAGGCGACGTGCGGGGGGCGCACGGTGGGAAAGTGTGCGCCGAGAAAAACACCCGCTTCTTGGCTAGCTGAGGGTTGAACTTGATGTGGCCTGGACGGAAGCTATCTTAAGCACAGCTCTCACTGAAGAGAACGATTTTGGATTTTGGATTGGGGGTCGTCTCCACAATCCAAAATCTAAAATCCAAAATCAGCCGGGTGTATTCTGCAAGTCTGGCTTCTCTTCAGGCAAAATCGCCCCTTCGACTGGGCAGACCTGCAAGCAAATACCACAGTCGATGCAGGTGTCAAAATCAATCCAATACCAGTCAGTGCCTTTGGTATTTTTACCGGGTCCTTCATGGATACAGGCGACGGGGCAGGCATCGACACAATCAGCGACGCCTTCGCAAACGTTGGTAACAATGGTGTGGGCCACAGGATGACAGGGGGTGTGTTTACAAGTCTTAATCTACAGTACTTTCTGGATCGCGGGAAATGGAGGTTAAGTTTTAGGCTCAATACCGACTTGCCAATCACTGACTACTGACTACCCTACCGCCTCAATCTCCGGCAGTCCATCATCCCGAATCCAGGCAATGCGGGTGATTTGGCGCTGTTGGGCCTGCGATCGCAAAACATCCGGGGGTTGATTCATATCCAGATTAAGCTCTACCCGCACCAGATTGGCCGATTGGCGAATTTTGTCGGCATAGGCGAGGGCGGCGGCGGCGGCCTGGGGCGCGGTGGCGACCACCAGCCAGTCAGTGGGCGGGGTCTGGCTGGGCAGCTGACCGTAGGGCAACAATACCTGCTGGAGGGCATCAACGTTGAGCACAAAACCCACACCGGGGTATCCCTTGCCGTGGGGGTGATATTGGCTCAGCAGGTGGTCGTAGCGTCCGCCCTGGCTGACGACTGCGCGGGTGGTGCTATCGACAATCTCAAAGACGATGCCAGTGTAGTAGTCAAAGGGTTGGATCAAGCTCAGATCGAGAATTAGCGCTAGCCCGTGCTTGCCTGCTAAGGTGTCCTTTGGGTGTTCCTTCGAGGGGGCGACCAGCTTTTCTAGCAGGTTAACCAAGGATTGCAGCCCGTTGACGATGCTTTGCTGTTGCTCATCAAGGTCGAGCTTACTGACGGCCTCTAGCACAGTTTGGGGGGTGCCCCGCAGATCCATCAGTTTTAGGGCATGGTCGCGCAGCTCTGGGGGCATGGGTAGGGCCTCCAGGGTGACTCGATCCAGGGCTGCGATCGCAACCCTGACCTGCGATCGCAATGGTTCCGGAAATGGGCGCAGCAGCGACTGAGTCAGATCGGCCTCACCCAAAATTAGATGCCAGCTATCTAATCCCATCGCCTTGAGACAGTCTGCCGCCAACAGCAGCACCTCCGCATCGGCCAATAGGCCGCTGGCCCCGATCAGCTCGACCCCAGCTTGATAATATTCCTGCTGCCCACCGTGGCTACCGATGGCACAGCGACGAAACACGTTGGCGCTATAGCACAGTCGCTGGGGGTAGGTAACCGTATCAGTGCGAGCCACCGCTGCCCGTGCAATCGACGCAGTGAGCTCGGGCCGTAACCCCAGGCGCTCGCCTTGGCTACCCTGCAACTCAATCACATCAGATTGGTTGATGGCTCCGCCCGCCATCAGCGTATCCATGTGCTCCACGGTGGAGGTAATAATCCGGTGGTAGCCCCAGCCGTGGAAAACCCCCTCCAGGCGATCTTCAATCCAGCGTTTTTGGGCCACATCCAAAGGAAACAGATCGCGGGCACCGGTGGGAGGTTGATAAATCATTTCCGCTTTTTGCCAAATAAACCACCCAGAAAACCGCCGCCTGACTGGCTGTCAGGCTTTTGTTGAGCGCCCCTCGCCGCTCGCTTATTTTGGGTTTCAAATTTCTTTTGCAACTCAAGGGCGGCGGTATCTTTCGGGTTGAGCTCGAGGGCTCGCTTACAGTGGATGCTCGACATGGTGGTTTGCCCCGATTTCATGTAAAGCTCAGCTAGACGACTGTGACAGCGGGGACTGCTGGGATGAGCCTTGATCGCTTCGCGCAGCTCGACGATCGCTCGCGTGTAATTGCGCTTGTACTCAAACTCCTTAGCGCGGTTCAGATAGCTGTCGATGATCACATCCCGACGACGGCGATAGGGCACAGCTGACGTTGTGGCCGCAGTCGGATCAGGGGCGACGGCCTCAGCAGATTCTTCTGAGGTCTCTGCTTGAGGAAGCGGGGTGTCCACCCCCCCTTTTCGCATCACATAGACTGCATTCAGCTCGCTCAGTTCGCCAATCACGCCGAGCACCGTATCTAACGACTCATACTGATCGGTGCTGAGAGCTTTGACCTCGTTGCCGTAGTCATAATCGAGGTTATTGCTGTTTGACAGGGTTTTGGCTTTTTGACTATTGAGCTGGAGCAAAATCGGCTGTTGTTGCAGCTGCTGCCCTTTTAGTCGCAATATGACGCTGTGCTCAACCGTTGACTTTTCTTGGCTGAGGGTCTCGTAGGCTGGGTTAACCAACTTAGATAGCAGCTCACTGGCCTGTTGCTTTTGCTCATCGCTGGCATTACGCAGGCTGTCGGGGTGCAGCTTGCGGGCAATCTTTAGATAACGCTTGCGAACCTGCTTGGGATCGGATTCGACAGATACACCTAATACTGCGTGGTAGTCAACCACGTCTAATTTGAAAAGTCCCTGGTCAATTTGCATAGCCTACGAGTCTCGAAATTTTCGCGCTCAAAAAGTTATCAGATAACGTATTTTGGTTTCCGTGTTTAGGTTTCGCTACCTTAGTGTAGCGATTTGCCGCCCACCTCAGAACATCTGATTAGGGTAAAAAATTGATTGGCTTTACTTTATCTAACTCTTGACTCATTGCAATGTGCAAAGTGCCATTGCTGGCTAAAATACGGCCCGACCCAACTTTAAAGGGGCTGCCATCGTACGCGCTGACCTGGCCTCCCGCCTCCTGCACCAACACTACGCCCGCTGCCAAATCCCAGGCAGAGAGGCCTCGCTCCCAGTAGCCATCGAGGCGACCAGAGGCCACGCAGGCCAGATCCATGGCGGCGGATCCCCCCCTCCTCACCCCCTGGGTCAGGTGGGTAAAGTGGCAAAATTCAGCGTAATTATTGTCCGAGGTTTCTCGACGGTCGTAGGCAAAGCCGGTTACCAGCAGGCTATCTGCTAAGCGCGCCGTGCTAGAGACCTGAATCGGCTGACGATTGCAGGTTGCTCCCAATGCCTGGGCGGCTCGATATAGATCGTTATGCACTGGGTCAAATACCACGCCGACGGTGGGTATCCCCTCTACCAGTAGACCGATCGACACAGCGCAAAAAGGGTACTGGTGGGCATAGTTGGTTGTGCCATCCAGGGGGTCAATAGCCCAAAGCAGTGGATTGTCCTGATTGCCCAATTGACCAGATTCTTCGGCCAGGATGGCGTGATCGCTGAGATGGCGCTGCAAGACTTCGAGAATCGCTGCCTCTGAGGCTTTATCAGCCTCGGTGACTAAATCCCCAGGTCGCCCTTTTTCTTGAATATCTTTAAGCTTACCCCAGTATTGTTGCAGGACGGCACCGCCTGCTAGGGCGGCTTCGCTGGCGATGTCTAAAAATCTTTGGAGATCGTCGGGAGAAAGCATATTAATCCTCATCCAACGGTAATCCTATCCGCACTTTGCCCTTACCAAAATACCGGCCAAACTGTTGCTCGTATACCTCATCTTCGTCCTGGGTTTCGACCTCCAGGTCGGTTCGCGGGTAGCTTACGCACAGCAGCGCATAGCCTTTTTTTCGCAGTCCTGGGGAGAGGCCCATAGCCTCTGGCTGATCCACTTCTCCCGACAAAATCCTGACAGCGCAGGTGGTGCAAGCCCCATTGCGGCAGGCAAAGGGGAGATCGGCTCCCTGGTTTTCGGCGGTTTGCAAAATGTAGCGATCTTCGGGGACTCGAACGGTGTAATCACGCTGCTTTTGCCGATGGTGGATGTGGATACTGTGGGTCCGAGCATTGTGCGTCTGAGTATTGTGCGTCTGAACCATAAAAAGGTGGGGGTGTGGCAGCTGATATATGTTCGCACGAAAAACCCACGAAGTTGAAATCAATCGTTTGGGGGCTGCTCAATTTCTGATAGGATATCAAAGCTGTGGGAAGCGCAGCCCACCATTGGTAAAAAACAGCTTGGAGAGATGGCCGAGTGGTTGAAGGCGCAGCACTGGAAATGCTGTAACGGGGCAACTCGTTCGAGGGTTCGAATCCCTCTCTCTCCGTTTTGAATCTTTGAATCTAGATCTTTGAATTTAGACCAGTTTGTCTTAGGTTTGTTTGCCCAAGCGATCAAGGCTCAGGGCGACCCCGGCTAAGGTAATCAGCGCCAGCCCGGCCCACTGAATGAGGGCAAAGGCTGTGCTGGTCAGCAATAGCCCTGCTAATACCGCGGTTAAAAACGGGGTGATCGCCGCGATGATCGCCGCCCGATGGCCCCCCGCTAATCGCAGTCCGATAAAGTTAAAGAAATACGCCAGACTAGCCAAAACACCTAGCCCCAAGCCACCGAGGATAAAGGGCGCAAGATTGTTAATGCTGCTGATCAGGGCAAAGGGCTTAGCCATCAAAATCAGGCTGCTAATCAGGGCGGTGGTGCAAAAGTGTACAATCCCCGACGAGACCGGGTGGCACTGGCGGGCCAGGCTTAAGTTCATGGCGACAATGTAAAGGGCAAATGCGATCGCAGCCAGCAGCGCTGCCCCAATCCCCATATTGTTGAGGGTGTCGGCCCCAATCAGGGCGGGGCGGACGGCTAAGATGCCCCCCATCGTGATCGCCCCCATCACCACCCAGCGCATCAGGTTTGGGCGCTCTCGGTTGACGCTCCACATAAGCGGAATCCCCACCAGCGGATAGACAAACAGCAGAGCCGTGGCGAGCCCTGGGCCAATGGTGGACACCGCTTGATATAAAAATACCTGGGAGCAAAACAAGAAAAAGCCGCTGCCAATTAGCTGCAGCCAGAGGCGACCACTGCGCCCCCACTGTTGAAAATCGGTCCAAACCCCTCGGTGGAGTTGGGGGGCCAGTAGTAACAGCACCGGCAGCAGGACCATCATCCGCAACCACACCAGCGCCGTGGCCTGCAAAAAACTAAATGTGCCGATGGCCTCAAAGGCCGGACCAAACCGAGTATTACCCTGGCTGATGACGCCCACCAGGAGGGTACTCAAGGCTAATAGTAGAGTTGCGATCGCGCTAAATAGCAATCCCTTTTGCCGCTGCTCGGGGCGATCGACCTCTCGGCCTCTTAACCGGCCTTTAGGCGATGATGTCGGTGGTGTCCGCCCAGGCAGCGTCCGCCCAGAATAGGTTGGTGTCAGCCGCCGAGAGGGCTCTAAGGGCAGCTCAGGGCGGCCAGGGCGACCTCGCTCCAGGGTGACCTCTCCTGCCGCGTCTTCCCCCTCTATCAGCGGTGAATTATTAATCGTTAACGCTGGCGGTTGGGCCTGTAGCTGTTGGCTGAGGCGCGCCACCAGATGTTCTAACAGGGCTTCTCCCTGCTGCTCCATTGCCTGCATTCGGGTAATTTGCTGTGCGATCGCACTTTGATAGCTGCTCAGGTCATGCTGCAGCGAATGCAAGGTTTGGGCCAGGGTGGCATCTAAGTTGCTCAATAGCTCATTAGCTGCATGGGGGATAATCAGTCCCTGCTCCGCTGAGCGCGACACATAGCTACGCAAATCTTCTTGCAAGTTGCGGGCAATCACCCGCGAGAGTTGTTTAGCCCAGGCCTGCTGCTGAGCCGTTTGCTGCTCCGTCAGCGCTACCTCCGAATCAGCTTGTAGGGCCTGATAGCTCACCCGCAAATTTTCATAATCTTGGCGCAGATTGGCAAGTTCACCAATCAGCCGAGATTTCTCAGCCTCAAGAAACGCAATATCTTTCGACAACTGCGCCGCAAAATGCTGTTGCAGTGCCTGAAAGTCTTCGTCTAGAGATTGCAGCAAGTCGTCACTGTTTACTTGCCTCTCAGACTCACCCATAAATGATTGGCCCTTCCAAAATTGTGCCAGAAAAGCTGAACTGGCTATCGCTAAATATATAGCGGGTTATCATTAACTATATAGCTGGACTATATAAAAGTTGAGCTGACTATAGCAGAGTGGCTGGCCATAAAGCACTTATACCTCAAAGTAGGCTACCCCAAAGCAAATCCCTTCAAAGCAGACCAGTCGGTTTCTCCGGTGGACACAGCTGCACCAGCCAGTCAAACCCTTCATCGGGCGTAGGCCTTCCCCCCTGCAGCTGTCGTGCCATTCGCCAGATGATAGTTTCGGGTACCTGACGCGTCCGTTGTTGATTGCGCTGCAAACAGCACCCTAACGGGATATCAAACCAGAGACCGCCAATGGAGTAGTCCAACGTTTTGAGGGTGCCCAGTAAACGCCGCCGATAGCGTCGCCGCGCATTGGTGGCATCGTAAATGATACCGGTTGAGTTGCTACCGGGGGTAGCCGCCTTACGCAGCCGCCTATGCACTTCGGCCCACACGTCTCCCCATTCCCCTTGAGTGGCCTCATTACCGTAGAGTTGAGCCCGAATGGCATCCGTCGAAATCAGCTGATACTCAGGATGTTGGACGACAAATCTCTTCGCCCAAGTGGATTTGCCACTGCCGGGTAGACCAATTAAGACAAGGGCTAGGGGCTGAGCGACCATGGCAAGGGTAATAAAAAAAGACAGACCAAAAAAAGGACAGACGGGGTCGTCTGTCCTTTAAGACTCTTTAATCTAGAGGCTAAATCTAGTTAATTTGGAGGCTAAAACGCCCTAGCCTAGATAATCATGCCGTCAGGAATCGTCGCATTCTTAAGGACCACCACAATCCCACTGCGGATATAAAAGCCCAGGTCTTCACGCTCGGCTTCCTGCACATCTTCTTTGTTGATGATCTGCACATTTTGACCCACCCGCGCATTTTTATCGATGATGGCGCGTCGGACCGTGGTACCCTCGCCAATGCCAATCGGAATCTTGCCTCGAGTTAGATGCCGACTCCGCTCAGTCTGGGGTTCGTAGGCATCGGCTCCCATCAGGAGTGCATTTTCGATCACGCAGTTGGCATTAATCCGCTGTCTTAGGCCGATCACCGAGTTTTCCACGCGGCAGTTTTTGAGAATGCAGCCTTCGCCAATGATGGACTGGGTGACGTGACACTCTTGCAATTTACTGGGGGGCAGATAACGCGATCGGGTATAGATCGGCGCTTGCTCATCGTAAAAGCTAAATGGCGGCTCAGGTTGGCGGGTCAGCGCAATGTTGGAGGTAAAGAAGGCTTCAATGGTTCCAATGTCTTCCCAGTAACCGTCAAACAAATAGGCCTGGACATTGTGGTCACGGGCAGAGGACGGCAGAATCTCCTTGCCAAAGTCAGTTTGGTCAGGGGACCGACGCAGCAGGTCGATCAGCACTTGCTTCTTAAACACATAAATGCCCATTGAAGCAATGAATGGCTTTTCTTTAGCCTGCTCGGGGGTCAGCCCCAGGGTAGTGGTATCTACCTTCATAGACTCCAGGGCATCCCCTTTGGGCTTCTCATAAAAATCGACAATGCGGCCCCCCGCGTCGATTTTCATCAGACCAAAGCTAGATGCCGTCTTATACCCTATCGGCACGACCGATAGGGTGACATCTGCCTTGGTTTCGCGATGACGCTCAACAAAAAGTCGGTAGTCCATCCGGTAGAGATGGTCCCCCGATAGAATAATGAAATCATCTACATCCCAGCTCTCAAGCAGCCAGAGATATTTACGCACTGCATCGGCAGTCCCTTGGAACCAATTGGGGTTCTCAGGGGTTTGTTGGGCTGCTAATACTTCTACAAAGCCATCGCTAAACTGAGAAAAATTATATGCCCGAGTAATATGCCGATTGAGCGATGCCGAGTTGAACTGGGTTAACACGTAAATCTTTAAAATTTCCGAATTAATGCAGTTACTAACTGGAATATCTATCAAACGGTACTTACCCGCCAGCGACACGGCTGGTTTGGCACGATATTTCGTCAAAGGATAAAGGCGGGTGCCGGCACCACCGCCCAAGATGATTGAAAGAACTCTTTTCACAAGTCGACCCGCTAACGAAATTTATTATGCACTCTCATAACAGTGTCTGATTGTATCCAGCACTTGACAAGGGGGGATCACGAAATAGAGGCAGGTTTGTGCCTTGAAATACTTCTAAACTCCGACATGAAGGACCCAACCCTCGGCTCAGCGATGTCGGGTTTCGTCCAGGGGGCCGTTTTCTAAAATATGGTTTGCGACGTCCCGGATCACCTGTCTCAGGCGCACCTGGTTGGCGCTGTGATCGATACTGACGGTCATAACGTAGCGTTCTTCTCCGACCTTAAAGGCCAAGATAGTGCCGATCACCTTTGAGTTTTGACCGGTTTTTTCCCCGATCCATTGCACCGCTGGGTCTGCTCCCTTGAGGGCTTTGTAGCCAAAATCCCAGTCGTACTGGCCCACCAGGGCGTCTAAAAGTTCTTCGTCACCGGGGTTCTCAAAACGATAGATCCCCAGCATCATGTCTGTGAGCTCCTTGGCGGTGCTGCGGTTGGGGCGTGACCCAGCATTTTTAGGAAAGGTGCTATCGCCGACGAGTTTGTAGTCAACAAAGGTCACCGGGTATCCTCGATTGCGCAGGGTTTGATTGATGTAGTCGCGACCTAAATAATCAATTAGCTGATTGGTGGCAATATTGTTGCTTTCCTTGATCATGCGGGCCATTACTTCCCGCAGGGTGTACTCACGATCTACAAAAATCTTTGCGCCATCGGCATTTTCGGTGAAGTTCCCTGGGTCAATGTAGATTTTCTCATCTAGATCTGCCCCATCGGTGTTGACTTTGTGCATGACCGCGATCGCAATCGGCAATTTAATCAAGCTCGCAGCGCTGGCTGGGGGCACATCGCCCTGCCAGCGCCTGCACTCATCGCCGTCTATCTGACAAACCACAATCCGGACATCTTTGGCATTGCCGCGTTCCGCCGCGATCGGCTCTAAAAAATTTGACTGTTGGGTGTCTATCTGTTGGGCAAGCGGTTTTAAAATCGCCTGATACTGCTCAATTTTCTCCTGGGCTTGCTGAGCCATCACCGACTCAGGATCAACGGTTTCAAGCTTGGCAATGGCCGACTGCCATAAAAACTCTTGCTGCTGCAAGGCGCTCAGCGAACGGTCGCCCTGCTGATGCAGTTTTACAGCCTGCTCGGCCAGCTCAACAGCCCGCCCAAAGCTTTCGCGAGACCCTTCTTGAAACGCAATGCTCTGAGACAGTCGATAGGTGAGCTGAGTCAAGGTGAGATAAGGGGCAACCATCCCTAGGTCGCGGTCATAGGTGACCTGGGGTAGCTGGCCGACCTCAGTCTGGATCTTGTCGCGCAGCTGATACAGATCCTCCAGCGTCTGGGCCTGATTCATCTGGGCTACGGCAGGGTGCATCTCCACCCACTCAGGGGCGAGGGCAATCGGGGGGCTCAGCGAGGCCAATCCCGCCGTCAGGGCAAGCGTGCTTAGAAAAATGTTGGCTGAAAACCGCAAAGAAGACATCTCTGATTATATTGCTTAGTGAGCTGAGATGTTTTTTATAAGAACTTAATCAAAGTTCTCAGGTTAACTAAGCCTAGCCGAAACAATAACCCTAATGGTGTTGAGCGGGATACAGAACTTTCAGAAAGTTTGAAAATCTTGCAGCTCAATCTAGGGCAGCAAGTTTGGCTTGCTTAAGTTGTGATGTTGGCAAAAATATCACCTTTCGTCGTTTTGTAGCGTTTTTAATCGTGTTAAATACCCCCATAGCCCCTGTCTTTTTTTGATCTGAGCTTTTGGCCAGTGGTTAGCCCCTTTAGCCGCACATCCTCCTATACTGGTAGCTTGGGAATTTTTAGAGGACTCAAGCATGTCAGCTATCCGCGAGTTGCATCAACAGCTCACGAGTAAAGAACGATCTGCGGTCGAAATCGCTCAGGCTTACCTCGACAAGGTTGAAGCTTTAGAGCCCAAATTGCATAGTTTTTTGACCGTGACCGCTGACAAGGCCCTGACTCAAGCACAGCAGGTAGATGCCAAAATCGCGGCGGGGGAGGCTATTGAACCCTTAGCAGGAATTCCCATTGCCCTCAAGGACAATCTCTGCACCCAGGGTATTCGCACCACCTGCGCGTCTAAGATTCTTGAAAACTTTGTGCCACCCTACGAGTCAACGGTGACCCAGCGACTCGCGGCAGCGGGTGCCGTTTTTTTGGGTAAAACCAATATGGACGAGTTTGCCATGGGCAGCTCGACTGAGACCTCTGCCTTTCAGCTCACGTCAAATCCCTGGGATCTAGCTCGGGTCCCCGGCGGATCTTCCGGGGGCTCTGCCGCCGCAGTGGCTGCGGACGAGGCTCCGATTGCCCTGGGATCTGATACCGGCGGATCGATTCGTCAGCCCGCTTCTTTTTGTGGCGTCGTCGGTCTGAAGCCGACCTACGGGCTGGTGTCTCGCTATGGGCTGGTGGCCTTTGCGTCCTCCCTCGATCAGATTGGCCCCTTTGGCCGCACGGTGGAGGATGCAGCTATTTTATTGGGTGCGATCGCAGGTTACGATCCCAAAGACTCTACCAGTTTAAATGTCAAGATTCCCGACTACACCCAGCATCTCAAAACCGATCTCAAAGGTAAACGCATTGGCCTGATTAAAGAAACCTTTGGTGAGGGGCTTGATGCCAGCGTCAATGACGCTATTCAGACCGCCATTGCACAATTAAAAGACTTGGGGGCCGAGGTCCAAGAAATTTCCTGTCCCAATTTCAGCTACGGACTGCCCACGTATTACATTATTGCCCCGTCTGAGGCCTCGTCGAATCTAGCCCGGTATGATGGGGTCAAGTATGGTCGCCGCCGCGAAGATGACAACCTGATCTCGATGTATGCCAAAACTCGAGCCGAAGGGTTTGGGGCCGAGGTCAAGCGCCGCATTATGATTGGCACTTATGCCCTTTCCGCAGGCTACTACGATGCCTATTATCTCAAGGCCCAAAAAGTTAGGACCCTAATTAAACAAGATTTTGAGAAAGCCTTTGAGGCGGTCGATGTGCTGCTGTCCCCCACGGTACCCACCACCGCCTTCAAAGCAGGGGAAAAAGTAGACGATCCCCTCAGCATGTATCTGTCTGACCTGATGACCATCACCGTTAACCTGGCCGGATTGCCCGGGATGAGCCTGCCCTGCGGCTTTGACTCAGCCGGATTACCGATTGGTTTGCAACTGATTAGCAACGCCCTCCGCGAAGACCAGTTATTTGAGGTGGGCTCAGCCTACGAACAGGCAACCCAATGGCATACCAAAAGGCCTAGCCTCTAACGCCCTTCAAAAACTGTCCCAGTAGACTCTAGCTGCTCAAAGGTGCCTCGCAGTGAGGATTTGCGATATAGCTCCACCGCAGAGATGGGTAGGACCACAGGCCAAAGTAAAGTGGCCAGGCCAATGACCAGCCAAGCATGGCGATCCGTTTTACGAGCGGTGTTGTCCGTTAAATGCAGGCTGGTTAATACCGTTGCGACCCAGATGGCAGGGAGTAGATAAAGGTTCATTGATGGCTGGCTTGATGATTGCTTGGCAGGTAATTCAAACTCGACAGAGAACTTGACAAAGATGCGCCCAATGCTTTGTGTCTTAATCTCTGCGTCTAATATCTCTGTCTTGTAACATTTCAGGTTTGACTTACTTAAGTTATCAACAGAGGAAGACCTTATTTCTGATCATAGACACCAGGGTTTGGGTCTGCTTAGGGGTTTTCCCCTAAAATTGTCTAGGTATTTTTACTTGATTTTTGAAGGTGGCCTGGGTAGTTGCACCTAATTTTTTGGCCTTATCTTTTGATAGGATCGTAGGCTGCACATGCAAGCCCGAGATAAGGAGACCTCCCATGGCCCGAATGTATTACGACAGCGATGCCAACCTTGATTTGCTCAATGGTAAAACCGTAGCCATCATCGGCTATGGGTCCCAAGGTCATGCCCATGCCCTCAATCTTAAAGATAGCGGCGTCAATGTCGTTGTTGGACTCTACGAAGGTAGTCGCTCAGCTGCTAAAGCCGAAGCCGAAGGGCTCACGGTTAAGCCGGTGGCTGATGCTGCTGCCGCCGCCGATTTAATTATGATTTTGCTCCCCGATGAGGTGCAAAAGTCTGTCTATACCGAAAGCATTCAGCCGCACCTATCCGCGGGGAAAGTGTTGGCATTTGCTCACGGCTTCAATATTAACTTTGCTCAGATTGTTCCGCCAAGGGACGTAGATGTGGTGATGGTGGCACCCAAAGGGCCAGGGCACCTCGTGCGGCGTACATACGAGCAAGGTCAAGGGGTTCCGTGTTTGTTTGCGATTTATCAAGATGCAACGGGGCAGGCTCGCGATCGCGCCATGGCCTACGCCAAAGGGATTGGGGGCACTCGGGCTGGCATTCTAGAAACCACCTTTCGCGAAGAGACCGAAACGGACTTGTTTGGTGAGCAGGTGGTCCTCTGTGGTGGGCTCAGCGAGCTGATCAAGTCTGGGTTTGAAACTTTAGTAGAAGCGGGCTACCAGCCAGAGCTGGCCTACTTTGAGTGCATGCATGAGGTGAAGCTGATCGTAGACCTGATTGTAGAAGGCGGTCTGGCCACCATGCGGGACAGTATCTCCAACACGGCTGAGTATGGCGACTACACCCGCGGTCCTCGGATCATCACCGACGAAACTCGGGCTGAAATGCGCCAGATTCTCAAAGAAATCCAAACCGGGCAGTTTGCCCGGGAGTTTGTGTTAGAAAATATGTCCGGCAGTGCTGGGTTTAATGCCATCCGCCGCCGTGAGGCAGAGCACCCCATCGAGGAAGTGGGCAAGGACTTGCGAGCTATGTTTAGCTGGCTAAAGAAAGCTTGAGATGCTAGCTGGCTAAAGAAAGCTTAAGATTGTCTCAGAATCTTGAATCGATTCGATCCATATCGGCCTGGCGATTTGCCAGGCTTTTTTCTTGAAAACTCGGCAATCTCTGACAGCCCCTTCTTCACCAGCTTCCCTTTCAGGTAAAGGGGACTGTAAAAAAATTAAACCCCGGTTAAAAAGGGAAATGGGATAAGCGTGGGGCTTGTTTGGTTGGAAGCACCTAACGGTTTTGATTGTGCTTGCCAGAGTTGGTGATATGAAGTAAGCGCTGCGCGGGACTTTCCCTCCCGCCCCCTCCCCTTTGCTCTGGCGTTAGTGGCTGCCTGGGGGACGACCTCCCCCAGACCCCCCGAACTAGGTGCTGGTGGAGTGTTTGGAGAAGGACGGTTGGTGGGTTAGTCGATAGGAGACCGATCTTTGTGTGGCTGAGTTGACAGCCTTGGTAGGGGAGATACCTCGTTCCCGCCCTGCAAGATATTCAGCCCGAGTAAGCGACCCGACTTCGCAGCGCGAATGCGCGTTGTCACCACCGGGATGGTCGATCACCAAGCGCTATTGGAGAGACGCCTCTTGTCCGTGGGTTCTTAGGGGAACGGAACCCCCTAAGTGGAAGGGGAGCGGGGAAAACCAAATTTCCCCGGCGGCGACTTTGATGGCTCAACCAAATTATTCGTCTTAGCGAGGGCAATACCCAACACTGTTTTCCAGGAATTCACTCGATTCAAGGGACTGCACAAAAATAAACCCCAGTTAAAAAAGGGGAAATTGATCAAGTCGGTGAGCAAACATCGACTAAACATCCGTTAGGGTCAATGGTGAGAAACCGCCGCTGACCATAGAATTCATTTTTTGGGGGCTGGAGGATTTTTAGCCCCATTGCCTGAGCCTTGACATAGGTGGCCTCTACATCCGCCACCACAAAGGTGACATATATTCCCGTGGGCGCTGTCTGATAGTCAGTCGGCACCAGCTCATGATCGCGAAGAATGATACCCAACTCTATCTCCGGGCTATCTGGAGGGCTTAGCTGCACATACCAATCGCTGTCATATTTGACGGTGAGCCCCAACAGGTTTACATAAAAGTCTCGGCTCTCAGGCAGACGGTTCGAGCAAATATTGGTCAGGATTCGGTTAACGGTCATAGACACTTCAAAATGACACCCTATTAAAGGCTACGCCGTTTTGGCAGCGGGAAACAACCATCAGCAACCACTCACCAATCACTAGTGACATCACTCATAACAGGCAAGTGGCTATCCCTATTGAAATATCCAGTCCCTGAATCCTTTACTTTTGCTGCAGCATCTCTTGAGCCGCATTTTCCATGTTGAGGCGGGCGTCGTCAGCCTTCCACATGTCAACAACTTTACTTACGAGCAAAAATAAAACAACGCCAGCCAGTCCTAGCTTTAGAAATGTAAACAGACTGGAAAACAACTCACCGTAGTTACGAGCTAACATGGAAAAACCTCAACCCTTTCTAAAGGAACAATACAGCTTTCAAAGTGATGCGTAGAGATGTCAGAATATGCTGACTTAGCTGGAATGTAGGTCTGAAAGTAGTCTTTAGTATAACTAAATCTTACCTCGACTTACTGTTAATTTGTTCCCGCTTCAAGGAGGTTAACAGTAAGCTTTTGTGCTGTTTCAACAAAACCTCACAATTAGAATGAATCGTTTCTATATTGTGTGGTTAGAAAATAAAAATACGGAGGTTTGGAAGGACTGTATTTAGACCTATCCAGAGGCTCTCTGCGTGTAAATACGTATATTTCTAGGGGTCTCTAAGGCTTTACAAATCCTTCATTAGTTCATCTGTGCTCCCTCGCCTATACTCAAAGAGCAAAAAGCTTATAGCATCATCACCCCCACCCTATAGCCCTTGGGAAATGACTAGCGCTAACGACAAGCTCAGGGCAAACCTTCCTACCTCAAAATGACCGCGATTCGTAAAATCCTGCATATTGATATGGATGCATTTTACGCCTCGATTGAGCAGCGAGACTGTGAGGCGTATCGAGGTAAACCGCTTGTGGTCGGGGGGGTTCCCGAAAAGCGAGGGGCTGTGGCGGCGGCTAGCTATGAGGCCCGCAAATATGGCATTCACTCGGCGATGCCGTCGCGAGTGGCGGTGCAGCGCTATCGGGATTTGATTTTTGTAAAACCCCGCTTTGAGGTCTATCGGTCGGTTTCACAGCAAATTCGGGCTATTTTTCTCGACTACACTGATCTGGTAGAGCCGCTCTCCTTAGATGAGGCCTATCTAGATGTTACCCAAGACAAGCAGGGGATTGGCTCAGCCGTCACAGTGGCCAGAGAGATTAAGCGGCAGATTTATCAAGACACCCAACTCACCGCCTCAGCTGGGGTTTCATTTAATAAGTTCTTGGCCAAAACGGCCTCCGATATGGATAAGCCCAACGGTCTATACGTGATTTTGCCTGATCAGGCAGCGACGTTTATAGAAAGCCTACCCATCGAAAAATTTCATGGGGTGGGGCCAGCCACCGCTGCCAAGATGAAGGGCTATGGCATTGCCACTGGGGCTGATCTCAGGCAGTGGTCAGAAGCAGACCTGGTGGAAAAGTTTGGCAAGGTGGGCCGTCATTATTTCAAAGTGGCCTATGCCCTGGATGATCGTCCGGTCAACCCTAACCGCATTCGTAAATCGATTGGGGCCGAGCGAAGTTTCTCAGAGGATTTGCGCGATCGCACCCAAATGATCGCTGCCCTGCACCCCATTGCTGAGGAAGTCCAGAGCCGTCTACAAAAAGCCCAGCGGGTGGGCTACACTCTGACCCTCAAACTCAAATACGCCAACTATCAGCAGATCACCCGCAGCCGCACGCTGGCCTATCCGCTACAGACTGTAGACGATATCCTACCGATCGCCCAGGCTTTGTTAAATACCCACCTTGATCCAAACCGAAAGGTGCGTCTGCTCGGCATTACCTTGGCAAATTTGACTGAGGCAGCATCAAGTCGGCAGTATGTACAGTTGGCTTTGCCAGGGGTGGCGGACTAGAGGTAAGAGATAGTAAAAAATAGAGATAGAGCGGTAAGGAGGGACAGCAGGGGTAGGGGGTAGGCGGCAAAAGCTGTTCCCAAGCTAGGATATGACCATTCCTCAAAATAAGTCCCTGATTGATGAGTTTAGCCACTTCCAAATGCGCGAGTCGAGAGCAACAGGCCCTCGAAATCTTCTCTAGTTTAAGCTACCGGACGGGGGAGCTGTCAGACTACCTGGGTTCGGTCGTGCAGGGGGTGAGTGGGCTACTCTGCATCGATTGGTCAGTGGTGACGCTGTGTGAAGCAAACTCAGAAAAAATCCTGGCCAGCAATGTAGACATCGGGGATGCGATGGACAAGGTCTATCCTCTGCATGGCACGCTGACCGGGACGGTCGTTACCCAGGGGTGCCCGCTGAGCGTGCCAGATACCACGCTTGATCAAAGCCAAGGTGAGGGGGTAGAGGGCTATAGCGCTTACCTGGGTGTGCCGCTCAAGTTGCCTACGGGCAAAATCATCGGCACCATTTGTTCATTTAATGAAACCCCACGGGTATTTAGCCCAGATGATGTCAAACTCGCCGAGCTATTTGCCGAGCGAGCCGCCATCGCCATTGATAACTATCAGCTCTTTCAGCAGCAGCAGCGGCTAAATGAGTGTCTGGCCGCTGAAATCGCAGAGCGCAAAGAGGCTGAAGCAGCACTGCGGTTGAGCGAAAATCGGTTTCGGGCTTTGGTGGAGCAGGCTACCGATGCCTTTTATGTGGTTTGTACAGATCTGCGGATCTTGGATGTTAATCGACAGGCTTGCCTGGATCTGGGCTATGGTCGCGAGGCGCTTTTACAGATGCGGGTCACCGACATTCAAGTGGCTCAAGATGCCACAGCTCTGCGACAGCTCTTAAACTCGGTGACACCGGGGCATCCGGTGACGGTGGAAGGGTCCCATCGTCGCCAGGATGGGAGCACCTTTCCCGTGGAGGTAAGCATCACCGAGATTGATCTGAATGGCAAAACGGTTTACCTGGCGCTGGCCCGTGACATTAGCGATCGCAAACAGGCGGAGGCCGACCGAGAACGTCTGGCTGAGATTGGTGAACTGGCCTCCATGATTGTGCACGAGGTGCGTAACCCACTCACGACGGTCTGGATGGCAATCAAGGCTATGCAAGGGGAAACGCTCTCTGAGCGATCCATCGCCCGTCTGAGCATGGCGTTAGACGAGGCCGAGCGGCTACAGGGGTTGCTTAATGACATTTTGCTTTATGCCAAGCCTGAGCATAACTTGGACACGAGCGATCTTGAGATCAATCAATTCATCACCGAGGTGGTGGAGAGTTTACGGCAGCAGCCTGCGATCGCAACTCGCCACATCCATTGGACCCCCACTGGCAAAGCGTTGGCCCTAAAAGCTGATAGTAATAAACTCAAACAAGTGCTGATTAATCTGATTACCAACGCCTGTGAAGCTATCAACGACGGCGATAAAATCAGCTGCTGGGTAGAGCTGGCCAAGACACCCGGCTATCTAACTATTTGCATTCATAACGAAGGCGAACCTATTCCGGCTGAAATTCTGCCGCGATTAACCCAGCCGTTTTTCACCACCAAATCATCTGGTAACGGTTTAGGACTGGCCATTACTAAACGCATTATCGAAGCGCACGGGGGCCAGTTTATGATCACCTCAAGTGCAAAAACCGGAACTCAAGTTAGCGTTCGGTTGCCCTATCTTGCATAATGGGGCAGATTTACAGTGAAAGGGGGTTTTTCGAGCTTGAGGCAGTAATGAGGGTGCGAACTGACCCGTCAGCGGTTATGCGATATCTGGCGCGAGCTGACCCGTCAGCGCTGGCGCGAACGCAATTGTAGTTATTGGCCATGCCCGTCTTGTTTAACCACTATAAGTTGGTTCAGTTGCTGACCCGTACGGTCATGAAGTGGCAGCGCGATGATTGTCTGGAAATAGGAGCCGCTCTGGCCTACTATGCGCTGTTTTCACTGTTTCCAATTATTTTGGTCATTCTGAGTGTGTTTGGTTTTTTGCTGGGGCCGACCACCCAAGCCTATGACCAAATTTTGCTGTTTGCCCACGATGCTTTACCGGCTGATGCCTATGAGCTGGTCGATACGACCCTACTCAAGCTTTATCAAGGGCGCACAGGGGCTAGCATCGTAGGTTTTTCAATCTTGCTCTTCACCGCTAGCACGTTTTTCAACGCGCTGCGTCGGGCCTTTGACAAAATTTGGCACGTCCACCCGGCTAACCAGCAAAATCAAGACTGGGTAACGGTCGTGCTGCGATTTCTCTGGTATCGGTTGCTGGCCTCTGTATTAGTCATCAGCTCAGCGAGCTTGATTTTGGCTTCACTACTGTCCAAAATTGCCATTGATATCCTGCTCGAAATTATAGAGAACGTCAGTAGTGTCGGGAATGTCGACGCATTTTTGATCATTGACCGCGTGGCTATCTTGCCGATTTTGCAGCTGGGTACCTCGTGGTTTATCTTGACGCTTGTGGTGATGACGCTGTTTAAGATCCTGCCCTCAACGCGGGTGACCTGGCAGGATGTGCGCCTGGGGGCAATCTTGACCGCAAGCATTCTAGTCTTGCTACAGCAGCTGATCAGCAACAGTGTGATCTCCCTGGGCAATCGCTTTCAGTCCTACGGCATTGTGGGCAGCGTAATGGTGCTGCTGCTATGGATTTATCTAACTAGCCAGATTTTCTTCCTTGGAGGGGAGTTTACCTATGTCTATGCCCATCTTTTTGGCAGTCGTCGCCTAAGCCGTTCGCACCCCCCAAAATTCTACCCATAGGATGGCCTGGGGCTGGCTGTGTTGGTTTTTGTCAGCGACTTTTCTAATCTGTCTTTCTAAGGCTGACAGGTCGTTGGCCGTATAGCAGTCGTCTAAAATTACGGCGGTGACAGCAAATAAGTACTTACCGTGGGGGAGCACATCCCCCTGTCTGGGTAAGGTAAAGCAACGTAAAAACCAGCTACTCTTCTCCCGCGGTGCGTAGGGTTCTCGCTGGCCTTGATCAGGGTTAGGAAAATACAGCACCTTGCACAAATAAGGAAAGCGCTCTGTCGGAGCAGGAAGATTTTTGATCGGCATAGGTTAAAGTTACCAACTTAAAGTGGGAAGTTCTCCCTGGGGGAGTTTTCAGAATCTAGAACCCAGAAGGCTTCCATTCTGGCTTCTGGCTCTTAGCTCCTGCTTTCTGAATTCTCCATTAGTTAGAACTTTCCGGTTCAAATCGAGCCCCATAAACTAATCCTATCGGATGGCGTGTTTCTTAAGCTGAGCCTTCTGGGTCGCTTCAATGCCGATCAGCGAGTCTGGTTTGTCTTCTAGCTCATGGGCAACAAAGTGATCGACTTCCCTCATCCAAAAGTCTAGGCCTGACGTTGATTGTGCCCGTTCTAACAAGGTTGCTAACATATCTAAGTCGGCTTCTGTTAAATAGGGCTTACTGCACAGCTGACAATAGGTCCACACGTCTTTAGAGATGTCTACATCAGACGGACCCTGACCGTCTTCTTGGGGCACTGCGACCAGCTTGTAAAACTCAGTGATGTCATTGCAAGGTGAGAAAAATAGCTTGTCGTAGTAGGTTTTTTTGCGCTCGGTGACCTTTTCTGCAAATTGCCACTGCATCTCGTCTATGCTGGTGCGATCATACTGGTGATAGGCTTTTCGCAATGCAGATAGGGCCTTGCGTTCGTAGTCCCACCGATCAGTAATGGTGACCCCTTGATATTTGCTATCGTCGTTCAAAAATTCTGAGAAGGTGCCCCAGGGGATGTCCAGCAGCCAGCGCATGCGAATAATATCGAAGAAATTGAAGTTAGCTTCGTAATGGTTTTTGTAAGCCAGGTACAGATCCAAGATGGCTAAATCCACTGCTTGCAAATTACGGCGGAGTCTGACGTCTGATATCAACTGATAGCTAGTCTCTGGGCGAGTGGATAGCTGCGTATCCTGACAGGCATAGTCACGAATTAGCTCAAAGCAAATCCGGCGGATGCGTTGGGAATAGACCTTCATACCCCGCCACTGCTGAGGCGCTTCACGCTTTTCGTCTGGATAGCGTGCATTCGCTTTTTCAATGGCTTTTTCGATGATTTTCCAAGTTTCAAATTCACCGTCGGCAAACCCAAGCTGCTCTCGCAGTCTTGAGACGAAGGCAAATACACTTCTGGCCAATGGATTAGAGTCCTCCTGTAAAAACTTGAGGCCATAGAGTTGGTTTTTTTGAACCCGAGGTTGCAAATTAATGACCAGGGTATCGAGGTTCTCCAGGATAGTCGCCAGTATCTGAGCTTTGGTATGTTTTGTATCTGCGGCCAAGGCAGTTACAGCCACCGGCAGGGTTTTGAGTAGACTCGTCAGGGTTGATTCGGTCACCTCTCTGCCTTCGTCTCGATGGAGTTGTTCAACCGAGTGCCGTATTGAGATCAGCCAATCTTGTAAAAAGGTGGCGTCAGGGGTAGTCGTTTGCTGGGCAAAAGCGGGCAGGGGCACCTCAGCGGTGGTGTCTTGTGTGCGCAGGGCTGAGAGGGGTTGCGTAGGGATATTTGAGAACTGGCCTGTTAGCGCCTGTGGTTGAGCGAAGCCGCTGGTGTAGAGATGGGGACTGGGTGTCCAATCAGCCTCAAAGTCTTGGATGAGTTCAGTCCGTAACCGTTTCTCTTTGCCGCGTCCGCGTCCAGTAATGCCAAACTTCTTATAAATTTCTCCCAGACATTGCACGCAGGCATTGACCGAGATACCCAGCTGCTTAGCAGCGTTGGCATTGCTCTTTTTTTCACTAAACTTCAGCAAAAACACGGCCATTTGCTCTGAGGTCAGACCTACTTGAGCAGCTCTAAGTCTTAAATAATTATCTGGCAACACAGGAAACTCCTTTTCTAAACCTTGGCCACATCTAGACGCATAGGCCACCCTGGGAAAACCGCCAAGTCAACAGGTATGGGTTGGAACGGCATCCATGACGAATTGACAAGAATCTATACACTTGGATACACGAAAAGGCATTA
>JBCCRZ010000019.1:0-23376 GCA_039200855.1 Cyanobacteria bacterium P01_D01_bin.44
CTTGCGATCGCAATCACCGCCAAATACGGACTATAGGCCAGCAGCCAGAGCCCTATTTGCAGCAGGCTCACGGTCAGGTTGCCCACCGACTGTGTGGCATTTTGCCAGGTTTCACTGACTTTTTTGCCTAGGGGTCTAGGCTGCTCGGCGGTGGTCACCGCAGCAGCGATGTTTAGCTCAATGGTGGAGTAGCTAACCTGGGTTTGCAATGACTTAAGCTGGGCTGCAAGCTGTTCAATTTGCTGACGCACGGTGCTGAGTTCACGAGCAACCTCTAGCACCTCTTCGATCGAGCCAGAGCGCTCCATAATTTTTTGCAGCGCTTCTTCTGATTTGCGCAGGTTGCTTAGCCGAGCTTTTAAATCAACCAGTTGACTAGAGACATCCTCAGCCTGAATCGAGCGCTGGTTGACGGTGCCTAAATCCGCCAGGGCCCTGAGGGTTGCCTCTAAGTTAGCCTGGGGCACTCGCACATTTAGATAGGCAGAGCGGTGGCGACCGGCCTCAGGCTGATGATCTTGCAAGTCTAAGATATCGCCCTGCTGTTGTCTCAGAATGCCAGATGCCTGGGTCAACGCATCATCGACCGCATCAACCGTCAGGGAAAGGTTTGCCCGCTTGATCAGTTGGGGTTGAGCAGTCTGGGACGCCGGAGTTGGCGACGTAATCTCAGCCGCCGTCGCTGGGGCACCCTCATCAACTGGCGCTTCCATCGGCGCTTCCATCGCTATATCAGCAGCCCCCTCAGACGAGGTCAGCACCCTGGCACAACCGGTTATGCCATACACCCCAACTATAACAATGCCCGCATAGCCAGAAAGACGCATCCAAGAACGCTGTAAAGCCATAGCCAAAAGTTCCAGAGACGATGTTGTCCTGAGTATGGACTAGTCTCAGCGGCGTTGAGGGGCAGTTTCAAAATTTGAAACCCATTTAAACCCCCCGGCTTATCTACCCAGTAAAACCTGGCGTCAAGTAAAACCTGGCGTACAGGATCAGACGAGAAATCAGGGAGTCGGGAGTAAAAATAGGAGACTGCGATAGCCAAGCCTATAGCCAAGCGCGATCAACCACCCAGTCAATTGGGCCAGTCAATCGGACCAGTTAATAGGCCAGGGTCTCTAAGGTTTCACGCAAATAGCGCCGGACCAGATGATCTAGGGGCGTTTTATCCAGGATGTCCAAATCGAGCTCGGATTTCCAGCGCTCAAAGCCAGAACTGGTCGCGATCGCAAGCTTTAGACTCGTCCAAACGCTTGCACTGTCAGATGTTGAACCATTGCGCGTTAATGATTGATTGGCCATAAGTCCCTCTGCGGTTCAGGGCGCTTAAAATCAGGGCCCTTTGTCTACATTAAGCATATCTCAGCTGTCCAAAAGCAGCTGTGTCTATTGCCACAGATTGCATTCCCTCACCAAGGGTTCATAAATCCTGCACCTATAGGTTTCCCAATAAGCGTCAGTCCTAGCGAAGTCATCCCCGAAAGGTGATTGCCCGTAAGACGACAAGGTGGGGAGTTAATCCCAAAAATCTTGGGGTTCAACTTCTTCGTAGGGTAAAGGGGTTTCGTCGAGTGGGCTGTCGTTACAACTCGCCGCCGGTACCTGCGATTCAGGTTGGGGAACGATTGTCGTTGCACCAGGCTGGAGCTCGGGCTCCGGAACCGAGACTTGGAGCTCGGGTAAGATCCGCTTGACCCAAAACCCGACTGACCAAAAATCCGACTTAACGCGATCAGTGGGATAAAACGGCACAGCCTGATCACGACTCGGATTAGCTAACAGCACCCACAGCACCATAATCGGCACCTGGGTAAACAAATTAGCTGCCAAAAAAGCTATGCCGGCAATTACCAATCCGCCAGGTCTGCCCATCCCGACAAACGGCGTTGTCGTCGCTGCAAGCGGTGCCATTCGGTACAGCTGCCAGAGGATCAACACCAGCAGCCCCGCCCCCCCTAGCGTTGCAGCCCGTACCCACTGCGATCGCATCAGCGACAAAATCTGTCGCTGGGTTGGGGTCAACGCCGCTGGCTCCAAGGCGACCAGGCCTAAACTAAAAATGTAAAAAGGACGCTGCCACTGCATCCACAGGATAGGCAACGTCCCTACTAAACTGAGCAGAGCCATCTCTAACCCCACTGGCAAAACCGGATCAGCGGTCGCCAAACCGGCCAGACAAATGTCTAACAGCAACGGTACGACCGCCAACCCGGTCAAATGGAGCCACAAATAAGGATCTTGCCGCAAGGCACCCATCGCCTTAGCTGCCGCCGGTTAGGGAACGGCGCTTAGACACCATCTTGAAGGCCATAATCCGATCTCCCTCTTGCCAGGCGTTAAAGTTATTGACCCCAATGCCGCACTCAAAACCAGAGTTGACTTCTTTGACGTCATCCTTCATCCGCTTCAGCGAATCGAGGTTACCTTGATACACCTGCTCGCCACTGCGCATCACCCGAATCTGGCAGTTACGCGTCACCTTGCCCGAGAGCACATAGCAACCCGCCACCGTACCCCGACGAACCGGGAAGACCGCACGGACCTCAACCTCACCGAGATCTTCTTCCACCAGCTCAGGCTCAAGCAGACCTTCCATGGCCCCTTCGATATCCTCAAGGAGCTTGTAGATGATGTCGTAGTCACGAATGTCTACACCCAGACGATCGGAGGACTGCCTCGCCCCTGGGGCCAGGGTGGTATTAAAGCCAACGATCACAGCACTACTCGCAGCAGCCAAATCAACATCGGTTTCACTAATCTCACCCGGTGCCGCCATCAGCACCCGAATCTGTACCTCATTCTGCGGCAACTGCTGTAGCGAGGCCAAAATCGCCTCTACCGAGCCCTGAACGTCAGCCTTGAGAATCAGATTGAGCTCTTTGAGGTCACCCTCTTGAGCCTGGGCAGACAGCGAATTGAGGGTAACCCGACGAGATGCCATCGCCTGCTGCAACCGCGACAGACGCTGTTCAGACGCCTTATCATCGGCAGCCGAGCGAGCTTGTTTCTCGTCAGCGTAGACTTCAAACTCTTCGCCTGCTTGGGGCACATCATTGAGACCCAGGACCTCAACCGCAAAGGAGGGCGAGGCCACCTCAACTCGATCACCCCGATCGTCAATCATGGCGCGAACCTTACCAAAGACAGCCCCCGCCACAATGGAGTCACCCACCCGCAGTGTGCCATTTTGGATTAGCAGCGTCGCCACCGGCCCCCGCGCCTTGTCGAGGTGAGCCTCAATCACAGTTCCCCGCGCCAGTCGATCGGGGTTAGCGTGCAGATCTTCGACTTCGGCCTGGAGTAACAACATCTCCAACAGCAGATCTAGATTTTCACCGCTGATGGCGCTCACGGGCACCATGATGTTGTCACCGCCCCATTCCTCAGGCACAAGGCCGTGCTCCATCAGCTCTTGCTTGACTCGATCAGGGTTGGCCGTTTCTTTGTCAATCTTATTGATCGCCGTCACAATCGGCACTTTGGCCGCTTTAGCGTGGCTAATCGCCTCAATTGTCTGGGGTCTCACACCGTCATCAGCGGCCACGACCAGTACCGCAATATCGGTCACCCGTGCCCCCCGCGCACGCATCGCGGTAAACGCTTCGTGACCCGGTGTGTCTAAGAAAACAACCTGGCGGTCTTCACCTTCGTGTTCCACATCGACGTGATAAGCCCCAATGTGCTGAGTGATGCCACCGGCTTCGCCCTGAGCAACCTTTGCTTTTCGAATCGCATCAAGCAAGGAGGTCTTACCGTGGTCAACGTGGCCCATGATGGTAACCACGGGCGGGCGATGTTGGAGATTTTCTAGATCGGCTTCATCTAGCATCTCGGTGACTTTCTTGGCCTCTGATTCGGCCTCCGCCGTCTCTACTAAGATTTCAAACTCTTCAGCCACCATTTTCGCGGTGGGGACATCCAAGGTCTGATTGATATTAGCCGCAATCCCCTTAAAGAACAGAGATTTAATAATCTCTGTCTCAGGCACTGCAATTCGTGCCGCTAGCTCATGGACGGTCAGCCCCCCGGTCAAGACAATCATTTCTGGCTTTTCGACCTTGGGCTCTTCGCGGCGCTCTCGGCGCTGCGATCGCGACGAACCCCCACGGCTGATCGTGCGACTTTTCACGGTCGTTGGCTTGGCCTGAGTCTGACGAGACTTAGGCTTGGGAGGACGCATCAGCGACAGGCTAATCTGAGCAGCTGCCAATGACTCAGCGCTACTACCATCAACATCCTCTAGCTCATCCGCTTCGTGGATGAGCTGGGCACGGCGCTTAGCTTTAGCGGCCCCCTTATTGGCCTTCGGGCGCATTTCTTGGTCATCGTCATCGTCCGAGCGTTGCTTACGCTTGGGTGCCCGCAGCGGCGTCGGTCGCCTTAAATCAGGCCGCCCCCGCTCTTCGCCTGGAACTATTGCAACGTCAAGCACCTCTTCTCCAGCATCGCCCGCAGCCTCCGCCTGTGCATCAGCCCGATTCGCAGCTGGCCGTCGGAGTTCAATGACCGGTTTGGGTTTTAAATTAGGTGCGGCAGCTCCCCCGTCTACCGCTGCTGGGCGAGGCTTAACCGGCTTCGACATAATCGCCTCACCTTGCGGCTTACCAGGGCGCGGGCGCGGTGATTGAGGTCGAGCTGGGGGCCCAGCCAAAGAGGCCACAGCCGTCTCAGGCTCAGCATTGGATGGCTTATCTGTCCTGGCAACGGGTCGCGATGGTCGCACCGGCGGCGCTGGTTTAGAGCCAGGTCGCACTGGACGACTTGGAGGCCCCATCAAGCTATCAGCCCGGTCCGCTCCGCTAGATGCAGGCACCGAACTTGGCTCAGCCGGGCGGGAAACCTCAGCAGGCTTAGAAGGCGAAACAAGCGGTTGACGACGAATCTCTAAAATTTGCTGCTTACGCACAGGCCGCTTAGGCATTTTGCTATGACTGCCATTTCTACCACCGCCGCTACTCCCCCCCCCCTTATGGGTAGGGCGCTTAGGCGGCGTTTTGACAACAGCAGCTTTGCCAGCAGGCTGCTTAGGTGCTGCTGCACGAATATTATCTGCCTGTTCTTCTGTGATCGTACTGCTATGACTTTTTGCAGCAATATCGAGACGCTCACAGATTGCCAGAATATCCTTGTTTTCAAGGCTCAATTCTTTGGATAGATCGTATATCCTGACTTTTCCTTTGTTCATCCACCTGTTCCTCTCAAATGCCTGTCGACGGTATTACATATGATTTCGGCTCTTATCGAAACAACATCACAGTAAAAATTGGGTTTAGCTTGGCAATCAGCAACTTGACAATCAGTAAACTGATTCAAGACGGTGCCTATCATAATTGCGATGAGACGTTTTTTTAACGCCAGCATCTTATCTTAGCCTAACGTTTAGGCCCTAAACACGCAGAGGGCCAATCCCTGGCTCAAAATTTACGCAAAAGATTCAAGGGCCAACAACGGATCTAGATATCCCCAAGCTTCAAGGTCTTTTGGTCTTTCTATTCTTTTAGTCTCTCTATGGTGTATGTAACCTTTGCTGTAGCTGTTGATAAAGTTCAACATCCACGGATGCCCTAAGGGCACGGCCCAAGCGATTTTTCTTTTGGGCAACCTGAAGACACGCTTGAGTAGGACACAAATAGGCAGAGCGCCCCATCCCTTCATCCAATTGTACTACCCGCGTCGGGTATACCCTGACAATGCGCCAAAAGTCTTGCTTGGGAGCAAGCTTGCGACAGCTGACACAGCAGCGATAGTTAGGCTTCTTCATAGGCCTCTGTCCTCCTGGTACTGCGTCAAGCTTAAAATTTCGGTTGGGGGACGATGAGGGCTTCACTACTCACTAGCCCAGCGCACTCACTAGCCAGCACACTCACCCATCAAACCCGAATATTGAACATTGGGACCACTAGGCATCTTCCTCCCCAGAAACATCCTCCTCAGAAACGTCCTCGGTAACAGCAGCAGCATCCACCTCATCCTCCACCGCAGGTTCAACCTCAGCCACTTCAGCAGCACTGGGCTCAGCGGCCTGCTCAGCTACCGTCGTCTCTGTATCAGTTTCCTCAACCGGCTCGATATCTTCAACGGCGGTCTCCTCGGCATCGGCCATCTGGGCCTGAATGGCAGCATCCCGTTCAGCCTGGGCTGCCAACATAGCCGCTTCAGCCGCTTCTTCTTGCTGACGCTTCGCCTCTAGCTGCTCATGCACCTTTTGATCTTCGGCATCATAGTCGTATTTAGCCGTGTCTTTAATGTCTATTTTCCATCCCGTCAATCGGGCCGCTAAACGCACATTCTGACCTTCTTTACCAATGGCTAAGCTGAGCTGATCTTCGGGCACTAGCACATGGGCCTGACGTTCTTCGGGATTCATCAGGCGGACCTCGTCCACGCGGGCGGGGCTCAATGCATTGGCAATGTAGGTCGCCGGATCCGGCGACCAGCGAATCACATCAATTTTTTCGCCTCGCAACTCGTTGACAACCACCTGAATCCTTGAACCGCGAGCCCCGATGCAGGCCCCCACCGGATCAACATCGCGCTCCAGGGTATCCACGGCGATCTTGGTCCGAGGCCCAACCGACCGTGAGGGCGGGTTAGCTTCGCGGGCCACTGCCACAATGCGGACCACTTCATCTTCGATCTCGGGCACTTCATTCGAAAATAGCTCAACCACCAGCCCGGCATCGGCCCGTGAAACCAGCAGCTGCGGCCCCCGATGCGACCCCTCTGACACGCGCTTGAGCAAAACTCTAAAGGTGGCATTGGCGCGATAGTTATCGTTGGGCAGCTGATCCTTTTTCAGCAGCTCAGCCTCAACATCTGGCTGACCTACACCGCTGCTAACGGCCATAATCACAGATTGACGCTCAAATCGTAGCACCCGCGCCTGGAGTACAGTCCCTTCTAAGTCTTGAAATTCTTCTTGAATCAGGCGACGCTGCTGATCCCGCAGTTTTTGGGAAAGCACTTGCTTGGTCTGAATGGCCGCCATCCGGCCAAAGTCGCGCTGTTCGGGGGTCACATCGAGCACAACCGTATCCCCTACCTGGGCTTCGGGAGCCACTTCTTGGACCTCAGCTAATGAAATTTGATGGTCTGGATTATCGACCGCTTCCACAATTGTCTTATTCGCCAACACACGAAAGCCTTCGTCTTCGGTGTCGAGTTCAACGTAGAAATTCTCGAAGTAGGTTTCGTCAAACTGACTACTGTCCATCCGCTGGGTACGACGATAGCGCTCGTAGCCTTTTAAGAGGGCTTCACGCAAAGCTTGTTGAACCGCCTGTTTAGGCAAATTGCGTTCTCGACTAATGCCTTCAATCATCGCTTGCAGGCTGGGCAAGTTAACCATTGACATAGGCGCTGAATCTCCTTGAAAAAATTTAGAAATTACGAATAGAGAATGAGACGATACGGAGTCAGAAAGCTTTCTAGAAAGGCGTTATTCGTTGGGTTGATTGCTCAGCTGCACCGATTGAACTAACGGCCTCGGCAACTTAATAGCACGACCTTTTTGATTGAGGATGAGCGTCTCATCTGTGCGTTCAATCAGGCTGCCAGTCCAGACTTGCTTTCCTTTATGGGGCTGATTGAGCTGCACAGCAACCGGAAACCCTTTAAAGACGACAAAGTCGCGATCGCACTTCAGCACATCTGACACACCGGGGCTCGATACCTCTAAAACGTAAGCATCAGGTAGCAGCTCATCAAGTGGCTCACTCAAAGCAACGCTCATCTGCTCGCAATCATCTAGCCCCGTATCATCTTTGTTGAGACTGCGAACATCAATACGCAAAATCGGAGGACTGTGGTTTGTTTGAAAAACAGCATCCACGACCTCCAGCCCCAACTTATCTGCAATCGGTGTGGCAAGCTCAATCACCTGCGAAATAACAGGATGGGCCATGGGGATCTCCCAAAATAACCAAAATAAAAAGTGGGCCGTGAAGTCCCACTTCTCACATCACCATTTTTGAACTGGGACAGCAAACGTGTGTGCCCATAGCACTCACCTCTACTGCGCTACTCAGTGTAGCGCGTTTAGCGAGGAATCGAGCAAATTTAGGGGATCCGCTCAAGCCGCCGATTTGCCTGCAATGCCCGTCGCCTGAAACACATCCCCCAGGGTTGAGCAGTATATCGGTAAATCCAGCGTCGCTGGCGACACCGGATCTTGATGGGTAAAGTGCCGATACTTTAGACAAAAGCGATCCCAGTCAGCCATGCGCAGGCGAAATACTTTGATCAACACATCCGCCAGCACCGGTGAGAGCGGAATACGAAAATAGCTGGGCTTGCCAAAATAGTCGCTGATCGCTTTGATCGCTTGGTTGGCTGTCATCGCCGGATTGCCTAACACCCACTCCCTGGACTCACCCGCTTGGGGAGGATGATCGACAAGGTATCCCACAACCGTGGCAATGTCTTTAGCATGGAGAAAATGAAAACTGCCATCAGCCTGGAAAAAGCGGATCAGGCCAGCCCAGCTCGCAACCTCCGAAAGCCCTGCAGAAATATGGGAGTAGGGTTTGTGCTCATCACCCCCAAATACCAGGGTGGGAAATAGGGTCGTAATCTGGGGTGCGATCGCAAGCGTCGCCAGTTTTTGGTGACAAATATACTTACTGCGAATATAGTCAGTCCCAATTTCACCCGCTTCTTTGAGGGGCTGATTAGATCGACTCAAAATACTAGAGGTCGAAAAATAAATCACCTGCTGGCATCGGTCAGGGTCCATTAGCGTCATGAGACGCAGATTAGCATCCACATTGATGGCAAAAATCTCATCCGCTCCGCCCCAGCACGTTGCAATCAGAATCGCTGTATCTATCGTCGACAGCAAATCTGCAAAGCCACCCACATCATGCAAATCCCCTTTGATCAGCTGAATACCTGGGCGCTGGGTAATATCAATCTGCAGCTTGCTCGGGTCACGCATCAACAAAAACAGCTCGTGCGTAGTTTGCTGCACCAGGGTCTCAATCACATAGTGACCAATACAGCCACTGCCACCTGTGATAAAAATACGTTGGGAACGCCCGCTCAAAATCTCAATCAACCTTTACTCTCAAGAACTCCACACAGGGTATTGGTGGACCAGCGCAGCATTCAATCAACCCTGGCCACCCCCTAGAAAATACCATCTGCACCGTCCCTATCCTAGCCAGTTAGCTCCGCCAACGTAAGACTGTGGGCTTAATCGGATTTTGAAACACCCGCCTTTCTTGCTGAGCTTGGGCATATTCTCGCTTGAGTCGGTAATACCACTTGGCCTGGGTATCTGCGTCATCAATCAGCATCACCGCAGGATTATACGCGAGCCCTTCTTGCTGCTTAATCACCACATCGCGATCTTGCCCTAAAAATTGACGGATCATATAGCGCCCCAGTGGCCGCGCTAAACCAAAATCCGGGAAGGTCCAGTATAGGCTCTGGTGTACTTCGCAGTGGCCCTCGTCAATCGGAGTGATCGCCGTAAAAGCACAGGCCTGGTAGCGATTACCTTCCAATAGCTCAGTGCGCAGGCCCGGCAACTCAAAAACGATTTCGATAGACACCTTGCTACCCAAAAGTTTGTAGGGTTTTGCACTATCGGGCATGACGTAGGGCGACAGCCGAAAACCCAGCGGTGTGGGCTCATACTGCTTTTCTTTGACTCTAAATTTTCGCGGACCGCTACGCCACCACCAGGCCGTATGGACATAGGGACCGTGGGCTGGATCCATCAGGCCAATCACCGCCTGATCGATATCGCAGTCAAAGCGTAACGTTTCGGTCACGTTAGGCTGAAGGTCACCAAACCCGCGAATGATAGGCACTGGCGGCAATGAAGCGGGCATCCGACCGTTTCCAGATTCACTGACTTGAGGCACATACACCCAAATATGCCCCTGCACATCCTGACAGGGATAGGCCTGCACACAGATCCGGGTCAGATCAAGCGCGTCTACATCCACCAACGATGGAATCTCAGCACATTGACCGTCTTTAGTATCAAATTTCCAACCGTGGTAGCAGCAGCGCAGCCCCCCGTCTTCCACCCAGCCATGGTGCAGTGGGATGCCTCGATGGGGGCAAATGTCTCGCAGAGCAAACACATCACCATTTTGGTGACGCCCGACCACGATAGGCTCACCCAATAATTTTTTTCCCAATAACTGGCCGGGTTTTAGCGTCCGGCTTGGTATCGCCACGTACCAAAAATCTCGAAGCAAGTTGATCATCGACAAGCGCACTAAAAGGCTCTACGAACATGCTGTCATGATTTTAGAAGTTGGATTAGCGTTTGGTGAGGATGGCGGCTAATTAGCAATCTAACTCGGCTATACAACCGCTGCCATCAGCTCGTCCAACTGCTTAGCCGTGGCGAAGAAATGGGCAGCATTTTCCTCGGGGGTTCCAGGCAAAATACCATGCCCCAGGTTCAAAATGTGACCGCCACGACCCGCTTTTTGCACCGTATCGAGGATGCGATCGCGAATAAACTCTTTAGAACCAAACAACACGCCCGGATCTACGTTGCCCTGCACCTTCATTTTGGGTCCCAGGCGACGGCGGGCATCCGCCATATCCACTGTCCAATCCACACTGATAATATCCACGCCCGACTCACCCATCAGCTCCAACACCCCAGCACTGCCGCTGATATAGAGGATCAAAGGCGTATCTGGATGGGTTTGCTTGACCTGACGCACCACCTGCTGCTGGTAAGGCAGCGCGTAGGTGCGATAGTCCATTGGGCTGAGCTGCCCCGCCCAAGAATCAAACATTTGCACGATCTGGGCACCGCAGTCGATCTGATGTCTCACGTAGGTCGCAATGCCATCCGCTAGCTGACTGAGCAACTGATGCAGCATCGCCGACTCAGAAAAGGCCATGCCCTTAATAATGGAATAATTTTTTGAGCTTTTGCCCTCAACTGCATAAGCCGCCAACGTCCAAGGCGCACCTACAAACCCCAAAACCGTCGCTTCATTGCCTACTTCTTGACGCAATGTGGTCAAAATCTGACGAATAAACGGCAGCGAGTCATCTGGCTCAAGGGGAGTCATCTGATCAATCTGAGCCTGGGAACGAATTGGCGGATCGATAATCGGGCCTTTACTCTCGACAATATCAAACGGGATCCCCATGCCCGGCAGGGGAGTCAAAATATCCGAAAACATAATTACCCCATCTGGCCTAAACGCCCGCCAGGGCTGGAGCGAAATCTCAATAGCCAATTCCGGGTTCTCGGAACGCTCTCGGAAAGACGAATACTTTTCCCGCAGGTCTCGATATACCTTCATATAGCGACCTGCCTGTCGCATCATCCATACAGGGGGGCGATCTAATACCTCACCCTGAGCTGCCCTTAACAAATATGGAGTCTGATTTTGTCCGGTCATTGAAACGTCACCGAGTTAAAGAAGTTTTTGAGCGCATTCGCTAGCTTATCATTCAGCGAACCCTTTATAGCTCAATGCCTCAGCGGGATAACGTCATCTCCCCAAAGTTTGCGTGATGATAAGCACCCCCCTTACCTCTAAACTTAGAGACAGTAAAGAATTGTGGTCTTGCTTAGACGAATTCCATGGAAATTGTGAACTTTTTTGAAAAACTGGCTGGCAAGTGGTTCTCACAACGCACCACCCACGATCTGGCCACCCAACAGTCCAAAGCTGGCAAATCAGATCTCGAGGCCGAACTTTTAACGTCAGCTGACGCGGATGTAGAGCAGCTCTGCAAAAGTTTGTCGGTCGACCCGAGCTTTGTACTATGCGGCTTAAAAGTCATTCAAAAAAGCACTGTCGAGGGCAATCCTAAACAACAATTTGGCTCAGCTTTAATCGTGCCGCTAACCCCCGAGCCAGGAACCCCTGAGGGTATAACCGAAGGCACCTTGCTCAGCCATACCGCCAGCCATCCCCCTACCCAGAGCCGCTACAGCTTAGCCAACGAGGTCCTGACGATTGAGACCACAGATGGTAACACCCATGCCCAGGAGCGGTGGTGGTTTATCACCGACAACCTGCGGATGCGAACCAGTGTTCTAAAACATCAAGACGGCTCTCAGGTAGCCTCCTTTTGCTCAGAGATCAGAATGGGTGGCCACAAGCCACCGACCAGCTAATCTTTAGCAGGATCTATCCGCAGGGAATCCATTAAGCTCATTGGACGAGTCCCCACTGGCAAATCGTCCCGCTGACGGCGCGGCTTATAGAAAGGCAGCTCTGGCTTGAAGGGCTTGATCGGATCATGCACCCGATAAAGCAGTCTTGGGTGATCATCGAGGGGGCCCCCATGCGGTTCCTCATAGCTAGCCTCAGCAGGTCCATCAGGAGGAGGCTCAGGCATTTCTATGGATTCCTGCTGTGGAAGCCTACCGTGCGTAGAATCAGCCCCCGTTTCGGCTGCTGACAGCACCGAACTATCCAAATCAGGGCCAACCGACCAATGCATTCCCAACTGACGCCCCACCACCTGCGCAAACTCAGGGGTAAAATGCCGCACTGGCTGCCCTCGACGGGTCCACAGCGCTAAAATTTGCTTGACCGAGATTGCTTTATAACGCCCCTGGTAAAGCGCTTCTAAAATCGCATCGCGCAGCCAGGCCTCTCGATAACGCTCCAGCCACTCTAAAATCTGACTCTCGGCGCTATACCAGCCCAGCTCAAAACTGTAGCCTTGCAAGAGCCGGAGCGCCTGCTGGGCTTCGATCGACATCGGAGAAGGCGACATGGGCGAGGGATTCATGATGAATATCCAAACCAGTTCAAACGGTCGGCACAAGACTTGAACATAATCCACAGCCAGCTAAAGAACTTGAGTTTTTCCGGTATGGCAAACGACAGGTCTGGATGTGGCTAAGGTTTACTTGCTGTCTAACTAGATAGAATGCCCTACTTTGATTTATAGTGCGCATTTTCAAAAATTTCTAGCTAAACCACATCCGGTTGCTTGAGGTTTTGCCATAGGGCAAACGACAGGTCTAGATGTGGACCAGGTTTATCTAAGGCCTAACAACGCTATCCTCCACCTCTCGAATCCGCGGATCGTCAAACGGATCGCTATTACCCAACCAGCTAAAATCACTGAGGCGAAAGCCAATGGATCCCGTCTCACGGGTAGGGCTATAGCGCACCAAAATACCGTAGGTGCGGCGGCTATATTCTGCGATAAATTCGGTATTGACTGCTTCGTTATTATCTAAGTTGATCGAGGTTTGAAAACCGAGCAAAAGAGGACCATAAATTTGCTGAGTCAATCCAAAAGATAAAATGCGTCTGTCAACAGACCGATCAAACCGAAAAGGCGACTCAGCCTCACCCACAAACCTTTGAGAGTAGCCCAAATTGAGCCGGGTGTAATCAAAAAACGGTTTCGAAAGATGGCCAAACTGGGCATCAATGCGAATATCCCCCGTCAGCAACTCTTGCAGATCACCGCTGGTGTAATAGGTAGCCACCCCTTGCAAACTGGCCCGCAAACTGGCCTGGGGCACAATCGGTGTAGGCGTATAGCGTAGCCCTTCCGTTTGGGTGGCAGGCAAAGGCTTACCCCGCCATAAAGTCCACCCTTGGGCAAGTCGGGCACTCCCCTGAAAGCGCCCAAGGGTGATTAAGTCATCAGTAGGAGAGGTCCCTAGCAAATCACTCCGATCCGTTTCTGCTGTGATCAGTTGAGCACTCGCCTGATAGTTAAGCCGTAGCCCGCTGTCATTTAAGGGAATGATTGGCGAAACCAGAACAGCACCCAGACTAGAGCGCACGTCTTGAAAGCCTAAAGAACCGTTAAACAACCGATCGCGATAGCTGTAGTCCAAAAATAGAAGGTGACTGCCCAGCGCCTGTCGTCCTTGCAGATTGACGCGCAAGTTGTCGGTAATATCGTCCAGCGCCAGACCAGTTAGCTCAGCATCCCCCTCTATGATCGTATTCGGGCCTAACTGAGCCGATAAATTTGCCCCCAGACCAAACACATCTGGACTGAAGGTCTCGCCGCTACTCAGGGCCTCACCAATGAAGTACTGGGGCACTAACTCCAATGAAAAGTTAGGGGTTTGACTAACGGGTACGCGACTTTCTACAAATAAGCCGCCGCGATCGGTGTCATCAATCCCGAAGATGGCAGGGAAAGGGGTAACATCATCTGAGTCAACATTGCCTCGACTGAGGTAATATCGCGATCGCACCAGGGGCAGCGAAAACCCCTGATCAAACACAATCCGAGCCCGGCTAGTGGTCAGCAAATCCTGCTCGGGGGAGATCGCCGTCAAGGTCACCTCATCAGCCCGAAACTCTAACTCCGGGGGCGAAAAGGGATCATTTGTAAACCGCACCGCTTGGGCTCGCCAAACATCAGCATCAAACTGTAGCTGATCGGCCTCAAAGCGCAGCCGCCTCACCCCCCCGGTTGCCCCCGGAAATAGTGGTCGTGGACTGGAGCTAATCTCTATCCCGCCAGCGCTCCGCACCCCCTCTAAATCACGATCGGGGTTGAGCGGATCAAACACACTGCGACTGGTAATCGGTCGAGAGAGCGGATCGGAAAGATCATCCGTGAGCGCAGGCAAAAACAGCTCACCTTTCGCTTCAAAAATAACCCCCGCCTGCTGCACAAAGTTATATTCAGCCCGCTGTCCTCGCACAACCTGAGCCCCGCGAGTCAGCAGTACGCCCCCTTCTGCCAGAGCATATCGATTGAGCAGATTGATCCAGACCTTCTCAGCTTGTAAAACCGACCCATTGAGCAACAGCGAAACGTTGCCGCGGGCAGTTAGCACCTGACGCACCGGATCGTAGTCCTGATAGTCAGCCGTGACATCCAGCCGGGGCGCTGTCGGCGCAGGCCCCATCTCCAGCGTCTCCACAGGATCAGGTGCTGGCTCCGCTGGGAAAACCTCCGCAGGCGTTAGTCTTGCGGGTTGTTGATCGTCAGCCGAGTCTAACCCAGCTCCGTCAGACTCAGACTCAGACTCATCCCTGAAATGCGCATCTGCCCCATCCAGAGCCTCAGACTCACGATCGGTCTCTAAATCTTGGCCCGACTCATGGGGGTTAGCCCCTTCTTCAGGCAATGACTCTTCTAGAGCGCCTGCCTCAGGGATAGCATCGGACTCCCCATCATCGGAATCAGCCCCTGGCAAAATTGGCAACTCAGAGTTGACCTCAGCATCCTTCGAGGCATCAAGTTGATGAAATATACGATTCGAATCAGCATCCAACCTAACTTGAACTACCTCAACCCGAGGCGGTTCAGGAGGCAGCTCAATATAGGCCATATAAAACTAAACCTTGGCCATCAAAAAAAAAGCCTGCGCATGTCAGGCTAACTCTTACACAAAATCACTCTTAGCCTCAGGGAAACCTGGCTGAGATTTTAATCAACGTCTTGACCACCTGGGTTCCGGGCTGGGTCTCCATTCAAGAAACCAAAAATAAATAATCCGACAAAAAATGCGACCGTGAGGTACACAACAATCTTAAGAGTCAGCATTAGACATCTCCAAACACAGGCCGTAACCATAATATCGCAACGGCTGTCGTTCCCATAGACCCCTTCTGAGCTAACAGGCTCATCAACCCCGCCCCTGCACTAAGCACCCCAGGCATCTCAAAGGCGCATTAAAGCCCCCAAAAGCCCTAAACTCCTGAACTTGCTACGGATGGGCAGCTCTGAGAATAGCCCCCCGACAGACTTGCCAAAAATAAATCGTGATATTCAGCAAACCCAATAGCTTAAAGCCGTCTTCTAACATAATCGGGGTCCCAATCCCTGGAATGGGTAAAAATTCAACACTTCCTGAAATACCTAACAGCAGGCCCGATACAATCAGCAGCAAGTACGGCCCCGAACAAATTTGCCGCCAAAACTTAAGCGCAATCGCCACCCCAAATAGTCCATAAACCAAATATCCAATCGTTTTCGGAACCCCCAGTAGCACGCGCAACAGAAAGGTCACCCGAAAAATATCATCCACTAACAGCAGACTCATCAAGAGACCACAAAATAGTAAGAACCGCCGCTTACCTGACGGCATCATCGGTAGGCTCAGGCTAAAAAAACAAACACTGACCGGCACACACCAGACAATTTCAGCCGTTTCTGTAAACAGCCCCAGATAAGGCACGGCTGGCGCTGGTTCACTAAACAGCGTCGTCAACAGCTCAATGCCTAAACGACGACTTAAAATCCCCCCACTGTATTGATGCAACACCGTCGTCAGCTTGATGTACAGGGTTAGGAACAAATAGGGCAGCAGCACTAAAAGATTTAACAACAGAGGGACCTTAAGCGGGCCAAGTCGTTTAAGCACATCCCAGACAAGGAAGGGGGGTTTCATCATTTAGCACACATCTGTCGCAAATACATTTTATTAATGGCACAGTCATCTCGAATTGGCATCGCCGATGATCACAAGCCTATGCGCGAAACGGTAGCTCATAGACTCTGACGTTTTAGCCAAAGGAAACATCCTATGCTAAGGGGATACCTAATTTTGATTGAAGCGAATTTCGCTAGCTGAGTTTATGCCCTGGGTTCGCATTGTAAGCGGTGTGGTTGCGATCGCAATTGCCCTCACCATGATTTTGCTGGGTGGATGGTATTTCACCATTGGCTTTGGCATCATTGTCTACCTGGGTCAGCGTGAGGTGTTTGAGTTAGCCAGAGCTAAGGGCATCAAACCCTCCGCCAAAACCACCCTATTAGTCAGCCAAGTCCTCTTGATTGTGGCCCATGTCGCCCCACCCGCCGCTGAGCCTATTTTGTCCTTGGCAGGCACTTTTATTTGCTTTTACTTATTGTTCCAGCCAAAAGTCGCCACCATTGCAGACCTCGCCGCCTCCATTTTGGGGCTTTTTTATGGCGGCTACCTGCCCAGCTATTGGATCCGACTGCGCGACCTGGGCGAGGTCAGCAATCTCCCCCTGGGGGGTTATTGGCCCACTACCTGGCAACTCACCCAGCTTCCCCAGGGCCTGACCGCAACACTCCTAGCCTTTGCCTGCATCTGGGCCGCCGATATTGGGGCCTATGCCTTTGGGCGCACCCTAGGCCGTACACCCCTCACTAACATTAGCCCAAAAAAAACCGTCGAAGGGGCCATCTTTGGCATTGTCGCGAGCCTGCTGATTGGGATACTTGGAGCCTGGCTACTACACTGGCCCCTTTGGTGGATCACCGGCCTCACCCTGGGCACGGTGATCGGGATCTCTAGCCTGCTGGGCGACCTGATCGAATCCCTGATGAAGCGCGATGCCGGCGTCAAAGACTCCGGTCAACTGATCCCTGGCCACGGTGGCATCCTCGACCGCACCGACAGCTATATCTTTACCGCCCCCCTGGTCTATTACTTTGTGACGCTCTTGCTACCCAATCTACCTTAAGGATTTACAACGACCGTTCCCTCACAGCGAAGCATACCGGTTTCAATTACCAGGGTCTGCAAACGGGTTTCAGACCCTAGATCCCATTGAAACCCATCTAGAGCCTGACTACGATAGCCACGACTATCGCCTAACGCCATCAGCCATTGGGGTTGATGCAATCTCAACAACCGCCCTGACTCCAGACTGACCCCAGCCCGCAACACAATCGGCTGATATTGCTTATCCGGCGAGGACTCCAACCGCTCTCGGCCTGACAAACTCAACGACAAAGACTGATCACCGATGCAAACAACTGACCGACACTCCGCCAATTGAATGACTTGGGTCGATTGGCCATAGCAATCCTTGAGTTCTCGATCCACCGCAGGTATCCCCAACAGCGACTGCCAAAACGCACACATCCCTTCACCGAGTAAGTCTGATTGCAAAGACGCATTCAAATCCTGCTCGGTGAACTGAACCTCCCCTGAGACCAAAAAAGATTGCAGCAATCGCAGCGGCTTACCGCGGATCACTTGCCCCAGATTAATCCGCACCTCCTCAGCTGACAGGCTGATTTGACTGAGAGAGATACCTCGATAAACCGCCTGCTGTGCCAACACCGACACCCCTGGAATATAGCCCGACAAAATTTGCCGATCGGACCCGTCCAGCTGAAACGCCAGACCCTCAACATGCTCCACCTGCGTATTGAGCCACAACCGCACTGCCATCGGCAGTACCTTGCCGATTAATCGACTCCCTCCAGAGGTTTTCGATTCGGTTGACTCGACGCTTTCATCAGCAGGCATACGCGATCGCAATTCATCAGCCCCTATCATTCCATATCTCCAGACCAGCACCTATGAGACTTCATACAGAACCGCCCACCCGACCAAGATCTCATTTTTCAAGGCTTGAAGCTTATGTCATGAAAATATGACATTTTTGATCCCGCCCTGTGGCAAAAAGTCATGAATTCTTAACTTAGCGATCCCGAAACCTCCCGTAATCTCGATATAACCCTCGCATACAGAGGCTTTTTGCAAACTTATTCATAGCTGACCTGCTTGATCCCATGCTCCATTTTTGTCATTATATTTTCATAATCTTGATCCCCAATTTGAAACTGATCTCGGGCCGATATGCTCAGGTTTTGGCTTGAGCAGCAGGCAACGGGTTGAATTTGAACAAGGTTTACATATCCGCGTTAATAACTTTTGAATAAGCAGGAGGCAGTTCACCATGACTAACGGTTCTAATATCCCCCTTGAAGATTTAACCCTCCGACAGCTGCGCCGCGTTGCCAGTGAATACAGTGTCTCCCGCTACAGTCGTATGCGGAAAGTAGAACTCATCGAAGCCATTCGAAAAGCCCAGGCTGCGGGCGTTGCCTCCGCCCATAATTCGACCAAAGCCGCCACCATGGATTCTGCCATTGCCACTGTGGACGAAATCGAAGGCCAGGTTGAGGTAGAAGCTTCGAAATTTGCAACTCCGGTGATGCAAGAGCTGGCCACTGTCGATGAAGGCCTGGGCGATCTGCCCAGCGGCTATGGCGAGAGCCGCATTGTCTTAATGCCTCGCGATCCCCAATGGGCCTACGCCTACTGGGATATCCCCAACGAACACAAAGAGGAGTTGCGTCGTCAAGGCGGTATGCGCCTTGCCCTGCGCTTTTATGATGTCACCGACATTGACTTTAGCTATCAGAGCCCCCACAGCCTTCAACAGTACGAGTGCGATGAGATGGCTCGCGAGTGGTATATGCCCATCCCCGTTAGCGATCGCGACTACGCCGTCGAGATTGGCTATGTCTGCGCCGACGGTCGTTGGCTTACCCTGGCCCGCTCTACCCCGGTTCACATTCCCCCCGTTTACCCCTCCGACTGGATCGAAGATCACTTCATGACCCTCAGCTGGGATGAAGACCTGCGCGGCAAGACCTTTATGACCCTAGTGTCCCCCAGCAAAAAGGCTGCCGCTGCTGGCACCGACAGTGCCATCTACCAAGAAATCTTCTCCAAGGCCCAGTCCATGGAAGCTCAGCGCGTCGCTGGTTCCCTGTTTGGCTCAATGCACCAGGTGCCCGAACAGTCCATCAGTTCCTTCGTCTTCCCTTCGGGCATGGGAATGTGGGCTCTACCAACCGTCTCTGGCATGAACATGTCTGGGATCGGAGCCTCTGCCTCTGCTCCCCCGATCCGCCCGCGCAATTTCTGGCTGGTCGCGGATGCTGAGCTGATTGTCTATGGCGCGACCGAGCCCGATGCGACCGTCACTATTGGGGGCAAGCCCATTAAGCTCAATCCCGATGGTACCTTCCGATTCCAAATGTCCTTCCAAGATGGGCTGATTGATTACCCGATCAAGGCCGTGGCCGCTGACGGTGAGCAAACCCGCTCCATCCAAATGAAGTTTGAGCGCGAGACACCCTCGCGTCACACCAACACCAAAGAAGAAGCCGTCCTAGAATGGCTTAACTAGCCAGTCGTGAAAGAACCCAGGGTTATTCAAACCCTGAGTTCTGGGCCATAAATGATCGAACTAGAAAGAGCTAAGGGAGGCGCAGATATCTGCATCTCCTTTTTTCTTCTTAGCACTTCAAAACTCGCTATAGTCTTCATATATGTTGCCTCGGAGCTAACCCCTCTCTATGACGCCAGCAGAGATTACAACTTACCTACAAGGGCGTTACGGCGATCGCTGCCAAGTTAATCCCCCCGATGCCTGGCAGGTTGAAACCGATGGCTTTCGCTTACTGGTTTTGCTCTCGACGGACAGCAGTTGGCTGCGATTACTGGTGCCTATCGCCCCCAGTCAAGACGCACAGCCTCTAGTCGCTCAAATCTTAGCCGCCAATTTTGATCAAACCCAGCAAGCCCGATACGCCTATCACCAAGACGTCCTATGGGCCGTTTTTCATCACGATCTGCCTGGGCTCAGCCAACCCCAGTTTACAAACGCCATTGATCGTCTCCTGCTAATGAAGCAAGAGGGGTTAGCTCCCTTTTTCAATCAGATGATCGAAGCCCAGATCAGACAAATCATCACAGCTGCAAAACTCCAGGGTCAGTCGTTAGAAACTACGATGCAAACCTTAGATCGTTTTTACTCAGAGGGCATGCTAGGCGATCTCCAAACCAACAGCTATCAAAAAGAAGCCCTCTCCGCCTGGCGTTATCAGCTAGAGCGACTGTGGCCTGAGGTGGATGCTGGCCAAACCGAAAACTAACCAGCCTCCCCCTCCATCTCTTGTCTTGTCATCTCACCTCCCCCTTACCTTTCGCCTTTCGCCCTTCGCCAATGGACATCGCCACACAGATCAAAGTTGATTACCAAAGCTTCCCAAAAGACCAAAGCTTTCATCTCTATGCAGAAGATGTCTATTTCAAAGATCCCCTGAATGAGTTTCGTGGCGTTGAGCGCTACCGCAAGATGATTGGCTTTATTGAGAAATGGTTTATCGATATTGATTTGGAGTTGCACAACCTTTCAAATCCCCAGCCCGATCAGCTGAAAACAGCATGGACCTTGCACTTCACCGCCCCTTTTCCCTGGCGACCTAGAATGTCTATTCCCGGCTGGAGTGAGCTGTTAGTTAACCCACAAGGGCTCATTGTCTCTCATATTGATTATTGGCACTGCTCCCGTTGGGATGTGGTTAAACAGATCTGGCACTAGTTTCAACATTCCTGACGCACGAAGCCAATCTCCTAAATGCAGACCTGGGCGGGGCAAAATTGTAAGGGGCTCGTTTCAGGAAAACAATCATGCCCGATGGCTCGATTCGCAATGAAAATTTTCACCCCTTCCGGAAACTGAAACTGCTCTAAACCGCATCCGGATCAATGCCCATTTCACGTAGCCTAATCGCCAGACGCTCAGCTCGCTGTTCGGCTTGATCGGCCCGCTGCTCCGCTTGATTGGCTCGCTGTTCGGCTTGATCGCGTTGCTGCGCTAGTTCCACTGGAGTCAAAAAGGGCCTACCATCAGGGTTATAGATCACCAACGAATCTCCTGCGAGGACAAAACGGATACCTAACCTGGGGCTCACCCAACCTTGCATCTCTGCAATCTCGACCAATTTTTGCTCAACCTGCTGTGACCCCAGCAATCCATTGTTTTCTGGGTCATAAAGATAATATTCTTCAACCCCAAACTGCTGATAAAACAGCAGCTTTCGCGTCATTTCTCGGGCAGTATTACTCGGAGATAGAATCTCAAATACAATCTGAGGAGCGATATTTTCTTCATTCCACTGCTGGTAAGAGCCGCGATCGCGCTTAGGCCGCCCCAACACCACCATCACATCCGGAGCCTGACAGAGCGCATTATTTCCCTCAACCGGATACCACAGCAAATCACCAGCAACGAAGACATTCGGATCATTTGCATAGAGGATCTCCAGATTTTCCTTAATCGTGACGATCCACCGAAACTGTTTTGTATTATCTGCCATCGGTTGACCGTCACTATCCGGATAGGTGACCTCGGTAGCAGCAGCAATGGGGGGTTGGGCAACCATACGGCCTACTCAGCTCAGTGCCTTAAGCCTAACACTTAGCCCCCTATGAGTCAGAATAGGTGCGATCGCATCTCCAAAAAACTGAAGCTAAGCCCCAAACCGAATTTTGAGATAGTCGTCTTCCATCTTGGCTCCAGCAGGCTGTAGCGCAGCTAACGCCTGAGGCAGTACCAGATTACGACGATGATTACCGATCCGAATATTTAACTCATCCGCCGACTTGCTCAGCTCTACCTGATCTTTAGGAATACCGGGTAGATAAACCTCCAGGCTGTAGGCGTCGTTATCCTGCACCACGCGCAGCGTCGTTTCTTTGTAATAAACCTGAGTCGGGTCTTCATCCCCGTAAAGCGTTTCTTTTAAGCGCTCTAACGCTGCCACGCCGCACATCTCTTCAGAAAACAGCGGCACCTCTTTCACCGGCAAGGGGTGAAAATTCTCGTGAATTTCCTGACGATACTGCTGCTGCTGATCTTTCCAACGCTTAAAAAACGGATCAGAAACACTTTCAGGGATAATTCGATTGGCCACCACCATATCGGTGCCAACGTTATAAAGACTTAAATAGGCGTGGGCCCGCAGCGACTCTTTGATCACCATCTTCTCGGGATTGGTCACCAACCGCACCGAGGTGGTCGACGCATCTGTCAAAACTTTCTCGAGCGCCTCTAGCTGCTCATAAAACTCATAGGGCGCATCCATCACCTCCGGAGTCGGCAACGAAAACCCAGCCACGGGGCGAAAGATTGGCTCCACCAACGGACGCAGAGCAGCCGATACCGCTTGAAAGGGTTTATAAAGCCGTCGCATATACCACCCAGCGACCTCCGGCAAACTTAATAACCGCAGCGCTGTCCCCGTCGGAGCCGAATCAATAATCAGCACATCATACTCCGCGTCATCGTAATGGCGCTTCATCCGCACCAGGCTAAAAATTTCATCCATGCCAGGCAAAATAGCTAGCTCTTCGGCCTCTACCCCTTCTAGCCCCCGTGCTTGTAAGACCTGAGTAATGTAGCGCTTAACGGCCCCCCAGTTACCCTCTAACTCCCGCAGAGCATCTAACTCTGCCCCCCACAAGTTAGGCTTTACCTCACGCGGATCATGGGACAGCTCCATATCAAAGCTATCTGCCAGGGAGTGAGCCGGGTCTGTACTCAACACCAGCGTCTTATAGCCCAGCTCTGCACAGCGTAAGCCCGTTGCAGCGGCCACAGACGTTTTGCCCACACCGCCCTTACCAGTCATCAGGATTACGCGCATAAAACCTCGAGTGGTTGTCTCAGAAACGTTACATTCTTTTACTTTATCGAGTTTTTAACCCTTTCGACTGCAATCAGCTGAGATATTTATCGATTGACCTCAATGATAATGATTTTGGGTATCAACTTAAGCCGGGAAAGGCTCTCTGTGTAAAGAGTCAGGCTGATGTATCTTAGATGACCTCCTGGGCATGGGTAGCTCAGTAATGTTATCGAGGATCCACTCAAATAAGTC
>JBCCRZ010000020.1:0-23372 GCA_039200855.1 Cyanobacteria bacterium P01_D01_bin.44
CCAGGAGATTCGCGCGGCGGAGGACCCCGAATTTGAGACGTTCTACACCAAGAACATCTTGTTGAATGAAGGTCTGCGGGCATGGCTATCGCCCCAGGACCAGCCCCATGAGAAGTTTATATTCCCCGAAGAGGTACTGCCTCGCGGTAACGCGCTGTAGGGAAGCACTTCTTTAATTTTCAAGCTCCGGTCGAGAGGCTGGAGCTTTTATTTTGGATTTTAGATTTTGGATTTTGGACAGGTGCAGGCGCAACTATAAAGGTTCTGGGGCCAGAACCTTTCCTTTGAATCGAGCAGTCAAGCTAGCTCAAGACACCAACCGCATTCCCCAATCTAAAATCCAAAATCAAATTCCCTAATCTAAAATCTAAAATCCAAAATCCAAAATCAAATCGCCTGTGCTATCTTACTGAAAGCACCCACGGGTGCGCTGTCCTAAGGTTAAATCCCGGTTAGGAAATAAGGAGGTGATGCCCATGGAAGAAAGTAGTAAATGCATGGGTCTCCAGGTTGATGTCATCCGGCTGTGTGCCGGGGCTGTTCATTAGAACCAGCTTCATCCTTGTGAAACTGGCTTGCTAAGGTTCCTCCCGGCAGTCTGGTTTCAACCTGAGACCCACTACACCGCTCCCAGTTTTGAGCGCCTTTGCTTGCAAGGGTCTCCCCGACTGGGAGCGGATAGCTTTTTAAAGCACCTTTTTGCATCCAATTTGCATTTGCTGTATCTGTTAGGTTAGTTAGGGCAATAGATATCCCTGAAAACCTTAATCAACAACGGCTAACCTGACGCGCAATCAACAAATGCATCCGTCGATTGCTACAACTTGCCTTCAACGCTTCAGCCTGGAATGCAAAAAAGGATTTCGACAGACGTGCAAAAGGAAATCTGATGGCAAATCGGTTAAATGATGCTGAGATTCAGGCTAAATTAGCCACCTTGACCGGCTGGCAGCAGCAGGGTGATCAAATCCAGTGCACTAAAACATTTGATGATTTTATAGAAGCCATTGCCTTTGTGAATAGATTGGTTGAGCCAGCGGAGGCAGCTGGGCACCATCCTGACCTGTCTATTTCCTACAACAAGGTGACGATTGCCCTGACCACCCATGATGCCGGGGGGCTGACTGATCAGGATTTTGCCATGGCAGAGACACTATCCAAACTGTCATAGTGGTCCCACGAAACCCCCGGAGCTGCTAGAAAATTTTGCTGTAGGTTGATTGTTGGCCTTTGTAGTCCTCAGAATCTTTTCCAGAGAGGCTAGCCGTTGCCCTATAGATCTGCTAGCATTTCTGTTAATAGGTGGGTGTTTTAGCATGCCCAACCCTTGGTTGAGCCCTAGAGCATTCATTCTTGAAGACTGGAACTAAAGGTTTTATCGGTTGGCTCCTAGTAGCCCTACCCTGATCTTTTGCCTATTTAAGGTGTGAGGAGTGTTTAACGAATGTCTAAGCTATTTTTGAAATCTTTGCTAGCTGGTCCCGCTGTTTTGGGGGCTGCTCTAGCTTTTTCAGGTAATGCAGTAGCTGCCGAAGCTGCTGACACGGTCGCTGTGGATACTGTCACTGCTGATGCTGTGGCTGCTGATACCGTTAGTGTTGATGCCTTGACCAGCGCTGACTCTGTGCAACTGGCGCAGGTCACTAGCGTAAGCGAGCTATCTGATGTCCGTCCCACAGATTGGGCCTTCACCGCGCTTCAGCGTCTGGTTGAAGAGTATGGCTGTCTCGAGGGTTACCCCGATCGTACTTACCGCGGTAACCGGGCGATGTCTCGTTATGAGTTTGCAGCTGGTCTAAACGCTTGTTTGGATGTCATCGTGCAGCTCATTGGCGACACCAACATTGCCGAAGAGCTCGACACTATCCGTCGTCTGCAAGAGGAGTTTGCAGCTGAGCTAGCTACCCTGCGTGGCCGTGTTGACACCTTAGAAGCTGACGTGGCTGAGCTGGAAGCAAACCAGTTCTCTACCACGACCAAGCTCCGTGGTCAGTTGGATGCCCACTTGGTGGTGCCTTTTGAAGCTGATGATGATGATGAAGTCACCTTCGAGTATCGTTCTCGGATGAACTTTGATACCAGTTTCACCGGCGAAGATCGTTTGCGGGTTCGTCTGCAGGCAAGTGATTCAGGTGGTAGCTTGGCGGGCTTCCCAGGGGGTCTTGCTAATCAGAGTGGTACGAGTGGCGATATTGCGGACAACGTTGGTTTAGACGATGTCTACTATTCCTTCCCGATTGGTAACCGCATCAGTGCCATCATCGCTGCTAACAGCATTGTGTCCGACGACTTTGTCACCAGTACCATCGTTCCTTTTGATGGCCCTGCTGTGGGTGACGTCAGTGGTCCTGAGTTCTACGACATTATTGGCGCAGGCGGCGACAGCTTTGCTGCGGGTGTCAACTTTGCCTTCACCGACAACATCATCCTAGACTTGGGCTACTCTACCAACGAGGGTCAAGATCCTGACGAAGGTATCTTTGAAACCTTTGAGTACATTGCTCAGCTTAACTTCTTGAGCGACGGTCTGATTGACGCTGCTGTGACCTTCATGGATGGTGAGGGTGGCGATCCTGATGTTGACTCTATCATTGCGGGTTTGTTGAACCTTGACTTTGGTGGTTTCGAAGTCGGTGGTCACTACGCTTTTGTGGATGGTCCCGCAGATGATACCTGGTCTGGTGGGGTTGCTTTTTCAGACTTCTTGAGCACTGGCAACAGCCTGGGTGCCTACGTTGGTGAGTCTTCTGATGATGACTTCTTCATTGAAGGCTACTATGAGTTTGCGGTGAATGAGTTTATGACCTTTACACCTGCTCTGCTGTACTCTGATCCCGATGATGGGGATGAGTCCTTCTACGGTGTGCTACGCACAACCTTCCAGTTCTAAGCTGATTTGAGCATTAGCTAACAAAAGGCCCCGCTAATTGCGGGGCCTTTTGTTTTTTGGCACTGCTCTGGCATTACCCCCGCCCCGCCCCAACTGCTTCCCTCATTTGAAATAAACATTCTCCAGTGGAGAACCGGAGTATACTGAGAAAGTTGTCACCGCGAGCCCGCGTGGAACTTTCTTGTAAAAGCGAATATGCCCTACTGGCTTTGTTGGAGCTGGGTTTACACTATGGCAAAGGGGAACCGTTGCAAATTCGCCAAATTTCGGCCCATCAGTCTATCCCCGATCGCTATCTGGAGCAATTGCTGGCAACTTTACGTCGGGCTGGTTTTGTGAAAAGTCAGCGGGGTGCAAAGGGTGGCTACTTGTTGACAAGAGAGCCTTGGAAGATCACCTTGTTAGAGGTGATCAACTGTATTGAAGGGTTTGAAGGTAAGCCCACCGTCGCCGCTGAGCAAACAACCGAAAGTGTTGTGGTCCATGAACTCTGGCAGGCGGTGCGGCAGGCGGCTGAAACGGTCTTGACCGACCACACTTTGCAAGATTTGGTGGATCAGCGCAACGCTAAACAGCAAGTCGATTTGATGTATTACATTTGAGAGATTAGAACTTGTTTGAGTTTTATTTTTTGGATTAATTTTAGTTCGGCATCTAATCATGCGTATTGCCCACAATGTCACTGAGCTGATTGGCCACACGCCCCTGGTACAGCTAAATCGAATCCCCCAATCGGAGGGCTGTATGGCCCGCATTGTGGTGAAACTTGAGGGCATGAACCCGTCTGCCTCGGTAAAGGATCGGATTGGGATCAATATGATTGAGACCGCCGAAGCCGTCGGGGACATCACCCCTGGTAAGACCACGCTGGTGGAGCCCACCTCTGGTAATACGGGGATTGCGCTATCCATGGCGGCGGCGGCCAAGGGCTATCGGTTGATTTTAACCATGCCAGAGACGATGAGCGCCGAGCGCCGAGCTATGTTGCGTGCCTATGGCGCAGAGTTGGAGCTCACCCCGGGGCACGAGGGCATGTCAGGCTGCATTCAACGAGCCCAAGCCCTTGTCGAATCAACGCCGGATGCCTACATGCTGCAGCAGTTTCGCAATCCGGCCAATCCGGCCATTCATCGCCGCACGACGGCGGAAGAGATCTGGCAGGATACGGATGGGGAAATCGATTTTTTGATCGCCGGAGTTGGCACAGGTGGCACCATTACGGGCGTAGCGGATGTCTTAAAACGTCGCAAGCCTGGCTTTAAAGCCATCGCCGTTGAGCCCGCCAATAGCCCGGTACTCGCCGGGGGCAATCCTGGCCCTCACAAGATCCAGGGGATTGGGGCGGGGTTTGTGCCCGAGGTCCTGGATGTGAGCCTGATCGATGAGGTGATTGCGGTCAACGATGACGATGCGATCGCATACGGACGCCGCCTCGCCCGCGAAGAGGGGCTCTTGTCGGGCATCTCTAGCGGAGCCGCCCTATGGGCGGCCATCCAAATTGGCCGCCGCCCCGACAATGAAGGCAAACTGATTGTTATGGTCCAACCCAGCTTTGGTGAACGATATCTAAGTACGCCCTTGTTCCAAGATCCTGAGCTGATCGCCATGAGCTGAGGGGCCTCCTCACCACTTACCCCCCCTCACCTAACTGCCTTACAATTTTCCTATGGCAGATAATCATTACCAAACCCTGGGGCTCTCTGACACAGCCAGTCAGGCTGAGATTAAGCAGGCCTATCGGCGACTGGCAAAGCAGTATCACCCGGATAGTCAAACAGAACAGGCCGGTCACGAGGTGATCGCCCAGGTGAATGCTGCCTATGAAATCTTGGGCGACCCCACTAAGCGTCGTCAATATGACCAACATCGTCGTTATCTTGCTCAGACGGCTGGGATTGAGGTAACAGTTGACACCCGCACCCGCACTGAGCGTACGGTTGAGGTGCAAAACCAATATCGCCAGCAGCGTCAGGCCGTCAAAAACACCGATGGTCATTTTCAGCAGTGGATGCGGCAGGTGTATACCCCCATCGATCGGCTGCTAGGCAAAATTATGAGCCCGCTCAAGGCCGAGGTCAGAGCCCTCTCCGCCGACCCGTTTGACGATGAGCTGATGGCAGACTTTCAGAGCTATCTAGAAACCTGCCGCAACTCCCTTGAGAAAGCCCAGCAAAAATTTAAGTCAATGCAAAACCCGTCTAATGTGGCCGGGGTGGCGGCCAACCTCTACTACTGTATGAACCAGATTGAGGATGGCATCGAAGAAATGGAATGCTTTACCTATAACTATGACGACAGCTATTTGCACACGGGGCAAGAGTTGTTTCGGATTTCGGCGCAGCTGAGGCGGGAGGCAAAGGCAGGGTTGAAAGCCGTCAGGTAGCAGGTGGTGGGCTTCGACATGAGCTCAGCCGAACGGTAGTGGGTTTCAACCGAATTACCTGTAAGGGCAATCCTTTTGGGAATGCCGTTGCTACTTAAGCTTGTTAGAATGATTGTTTGACATTTTTTAATGTGGTAACCCGAATGGTTTTGCCAGTAGTTGCGGTAATTGGACGACCCAATGTGGGTAAGTCGACCTTGGTCAATCGACTGGCGGGGGCGCGGGAGGCGATTGTCTTTGATCAGCCTGGGGTGACTCGAGATCGCACCTATCAAACCGCGTTTTGGAAAGACCGTGAGTTTACGGTCGTCGATACCGGCGGGCTGGTGTTTGACGATGACACTGAGTTTTTGCCCCACATCCGTGAGCAGGCCATGGCTGCCCTGGGAGAGTCCTCAGCGGCGATCTTGGTGGTAGATGGTCAAGACGGCCCTGCGGAGAGCGATCGCGAAATTGCCTCGTGGCTCAGGCAGCAGTCAGTCCCAGTGCTGCTGGCGGTCAACAAATGCGAATCTCCAGAGGAGGGGATTATCCAAGCCGCCCAGTTTTGGGAAGTGGGCCTGGGAGAGCCCTACCCCGTCTCAGGCATTCACGGCAACGGCACCGGGGAGCTACTGGATGCGCTGGTGGAGCATTTGCCGCCGATTAACGCCCTAGAAGAAACCGATGAAGTTCGGGTAGCGATTGTGGGTCGCCCCAACGTCGGCAAATCGAGCTTGCTAAATGCGTTTGTCGGTGAGAATCGCGCCATTGTGAGCCCGATCTCAGGCACCACCCGCGACACCATCGACATGGTGGTGCGCCGCGGTGAGCAGATTTACCGACTGGTTGACACCGCCGGGATTCGCAAAAAAAAGAACGTCAATTACGGGCCTGAGTTTTTTAGCATTAACCGCTCGTTTAAGGCGATCCGTCGGTCGGATGTGGTGCTACTGGTGATCGATGCCCTTGATGGCATCACCGAGCAAGATCAAAAATTGGCAGGGCGGATTGAAGATGACGGACGGGCCTGCATTCTGGTGGTCAACAAATGGGACGCGGTGGAAAAAGATTCGCACACGATTTACGACTATGACAAAAAGATGGGGGCCAAGCTCTATTTTTTAGATTGGGCCAAACGGCTTTATGTCAGCGCTCTAACCGGGCAACGGGTGCCGAAAATTTTAGACGCAGTGGACGAGTCGGTCGACCAACATCGGCGGCGGGTCTCTACCTCGGTAGTCAATGAAGTCCTAGAAGATGCCATTAGCTGGCATACGCCACCAACTACCCGGCAGGGGCGACAGGGTCGAATTTACTACGGCACCCAGGTCACCACTCAGCCTCCTTCGTTTACGCTGTTTGTCAATGACCCTAAACTGTTTGGCGACAACTACCGCCGCTATATCGAGCGACAGTTTCGCGAAAACCTGGGCTTTGACGGCACGCCTATTCGTCTGTTTTGGCGCGGCAAGAAGATGCGCGATCTGGATCGAGAAAGCGCAAACCGAGCCACGAAAGTCTAAGGGGGCCAGCCTATGGATTTGTTGCGATCGCTTCCCATCGGTCTCTATTTAGAACAACCGGTCACCTGGCTCCATCGGGTCGATGCGCGGGTTAAATTGGCCTGGCTAGTGAGCATTTTGTTGACCCCGATTTTAGCCAATGCGGTATGGCGAGTCGCCCTGGTGCTGATGTTAATCGGGCTGACGATATCGGCCAGGATTCCGCTCAGGGTCTGGCGGCAACAGATGGGCTGGTTGTTGATGTTGGCCCTGCTGGTATCGGCGCTGATTTTGGTGATGCCCGACGGCATTGCGGTGTTGCAGCAACCGCGCCTGCCCACCCCCGCTCAGATCGCGACCTTGACTAACCCACCAGATACCCTGCCGCCGTTGCCACCACCGACTAGCTATCGCTACACACTCTTCGACTGGGGCTGGTTTAAGGTGACACAACAATCGATGCAGCTAGCCGTCCGAGTGGGGACGCTGCTGTTTACGATTATCTATGGGACCAATTTGTTTTTACTCACCACTGCCCCCGAAGAAATCACCGCCGGGATCGAAGATCTGATGCAGCCCCTGCGATGGTTTAAGGTGCCAGTGACTGAAATTGCCCTGACCCTGACCCTGGCGCTGCGATTTATTCCCCTGGTGTTAGAAGAAGTCCAAAACCTGATTCGCTCCGTGCGTACCCGCGCCATTAACTGGCGCAAGTTGGGGATGCGACGGGCCTTTCAAATCTGGATTATGGTCGCGGAGCGGCTACTCGAAAATCTGTTGTTGCGAGCCGAGCAAATTGCCAGTGCAATGCACGTGCGCGGGTTTACCAGCCCCAACCAGCATCAGGTGCAATGGCATCAGCTGCGGCTACGCTGGTGGGACTGGTCCATATTGCTTGGGTTAGGTCTGTTTTGGTGGGGACGTCTCGCCGTGGGGGGCAGCCTTTGACCACACCCCGGTACTGGTGTTGTCTCGATCTCAAGCAGCGAACCGGGGCAAATGTGTTTGCGAGCTTGGCATCAACGGTGTGGGCCACTCCTAAAATCGCAACCCTGCTGGAGAGTCCACCGCTGGTTTCCATCACGGGTGCATCGCCCAAGGGGGGAGCGCAAGATCCCCCTGAGCCCCCATCTGCTAACGCTCAGTATTCGATTTGTGCAGGACCGCCCCATACAAGCCTGTCAGGACAACCAAAACTTTGGACCCCACCCCTGGGGCAAGTGTTGACCATGCTGCGCCAGCGGCTAGCTGAGTTAGGTCATCACCGTTGGGTCTCGCCAGCGTCCGAGGTGCACCCTAGCCCGGATCTTCCCTTTTGGGGAGGCTGGCTGGGGTGGCTCGGCTACGATACCGCCTGGGAGATCGAGCGATTGCCTTATGAAAACCCTGATCCCCTGCCATTTCCAATTGCGTTTTGGTATGAACCCGCCAGTTTTGCGGTCTTGAACCATGCTCAGCAGCAGCTCTGGCTCGCCGCCTGCACGCCGAGAGATTTGGACGCAATGTGCCAGGTGCTGTCCCAGCTCCCAGACTTGGGCAAGACGGGTTGCGATCGCGACCCAGCTCTCGACCCCTTTGGGGGCATCCCCCCGACCCAGCAGCTGACCTTTGGGATGTCACAACCTGAATTTGAGCATGCCGTACAAGCGGCGAAACAACACATTCAAGCCGGAGATGTCTTTCAAGTTAACCTGTCGCTGAGGTTTCGAGCTGAGACCCGGCTGAGCCCCTGGCAGGTCTATCGAGCCCTGCAACAAATCAATCCGTCTCCCTTTGCCAGCTATTGGCAAACCCCTTGGGGCTCAATGATCAGCAGCTCCCCCGAAAGACTCGTCAAACTTCGGGATACCACCGCCCAAACCCGGCCCATTGCGGGGACTCGACCGCGCGGACACACCCCCCAACAAGATCAGCGGTTTGCCCAAGAGCTGCTCAATAACCGCAAAGAAAACGCAGAACATATCATGCTGGTCGATTTAGAACGAAACGACCTGGGCCGCGTCAGTGATTGGGGATCAGTACACGTGGACGAGCTGTTGGTGATCGAACGCTATAGCCATGTCATGCACTTGGTCAGTAATGTGATCGCCCAACTGCACCCAGACCGAGATGCGATTGATCTGATCGCCGCGATGTTTCCCGGCGGCACAATTACCGGCTGCCCTAAAGTGCGTTGCATGGAAATCATTGAAGCTTTGGAGCCGTTAAGACGCAGCTTGTTTTACGGATCTTGTGGCTACCTTGACAGTCGTGGCTATCTCGACCTCAATATCTTGATCCGTACATTATTGATGGAAGATTTACCCACGCCGCCCGCTGATCACCCATCGGCATCAGCGCTCCGGGCCGTATGGGGACAGGTAGGGGCTGGCATTGTCGCCGACAGCGATCCGAGTCGAGAGTGGCATGAATCGCTCCAAAAAGCGAAAGCACAACTGCTGGCACTGGGCCTGTGAGCAGTTGCCATCGACAAACAGGCAACCCCTGAAAGGTGTAGAGTTTACAAAAACGCTGTAAACTCTAGCCATGTTTAAATGTAGAACCGCAGTTTAATATTTGTTTTGATTTTTTGTTTGATGCCTAAATTATTTTTGCAGGAACCAAATTGTTAAAATATTCTTAAATTTTTCGTTTCAGATCAGATTTATTGAGCTCCGCGGGTTTATTCAAAATCTTAGTTAGCGGATTTAGTATTGATCGCTACTTATCTGAAATGAGTCCTGAAACTTACATCAATCATCCTAATTTTGGCTTGCTCTTCAGGATTTGCTTGGTCGAAGAGAACAAGGACCTCTTTGCTACGCTGTATGCTCAGCGGCTATTTTTCTTGGTCAGTACCGATATGGGGGCAGGATTTGCGTTTGCCCCGATTGGTCGCAGTGAGGCTCGAATGCTCCTGGAGAGCCGTCTACGAATTCTGCGCCGGGCCGGGCAATATTCAGAGTACGATCGCTTGCAGAAGACTTATCAGCAGACATTTCAATGAGCGATGCGGTTGACCTGATAGACCACATTCAGCAAATTCGCCAATCGATTCCCCCTTCAGTCCGTTTGATTGCGGTCACGAAAACATTTCCTGCCAGCGCCGTGAGAGCAGCCTATGCAGCGGGCATTCGGGACTTTGGCGAAAGTAAAGTGCAAGAGGCGGCGACAAAACAGGCTGAGCTGAGCGACCTCACGGACATCACCTGGCACCTGATCGGCCACTTGCAAACCAACAAAGCCCGCAAAGCCCTCCAGCAATTTGATTGGATCCACTCCGTCGATAGCCTCAGCCTGGCCGAAAAGCTCGATCAGCTCTCGTCACAGCTCAGCTGCCAACCTGCGTGCTGCCTGCAGGTTAAACTGCTCAGCGATCCTCAGAAATATGGCTTTGCGGTGGACCAGTTAAAAGCAGCACTGCCCCGTCTAAATCAGCTCCAGCACTTGCGAATAAAGGGGTTAATGACGATCCCCCCCTATGGCCTACCGGCAGCCAAGCTCAAAGCAGTCTTTGATCAGACTTGCGAACTGGCTAACGAGATTAATCAAATGAAATTCTCTCGAGTTGAGATTGAGCATTTGTCGATGGGAATGTCTGGAGATTTTCAAGTCGCGATCGCGGCTGGGGCAACCATGATTCGATTAGGAACGATTCTCTTTGGCCACCGTGGCTAGCTACGTCTAGGGCCGAGCGAGCAATGACTGAGAGCCAGTTGCAGGCCTTTAAAAAGTTTCATTTAGTAACGCGGTAGCATTTTTCAAGATTTCGTGTATACTGTGGCTCATTGTTCCGTATAAGCGGGATTCATTAGGGTGTTCAAGACTTAAGTCCAACTTTAGTTTTTGGGTTAGTCTTGCGAGCCAATAAAACACTCCCGATCCTCACACAGAACTCTCACCTTCAGCGTGAGTTCGAGCCCAGGGTTGAAGTTTTTAAAAGTGCCCTAAATTGAACCTTTGCCGCATCCAGACCGGTTGTTTCTCCTGCGGGAAAAGCCTCCGTTTGCAAGCTGGATACGGTTTAGCTCTCAAATTCCTCTATAGTTTTTGAGGATAACTTTGCCAAGTTAGTAATTTGTCGTGATGGAGTGTAAGCCGTGAGCACTATCTTTTCGAAGCTACGTGATTTTGTGGGTCTCAACGATCCAGCGGATTACGAATATGAATATGACGAGATGGATGGTGAGGACTATCAGAGCCTCTACGAAGAGGAGAATGTTCAGCCTCAACCCCAACCTCAGCCGACGGTGATTCCTCAGGAAGAGCCTCGCCCCGCCCGTCGTCGCGTCCGTGAGCGGGTAATGTCCTCTGATACTGGTATGGTCTCTATGAACAACGTGATTGGTATGCCCGGTGCAATGAATGGTGTGTCGGAAGTGATCGTGATGGAGCCGCGCTCCTTCGAAGAAATGCCCCAGGCCATCCAGGCTTTACGTGAGCGTAAGTCTGTGGTGCTTAACCTGACGATTATGGATCCTGACCAGGCTCAGCGTGCCGTTGACTTTGTCGCAGGTGGCACCTACGCCATGGACGGTCATCAAGAGCGCATCGGTGAGAGCATCTTCTTGTTTACCCCAAACTGTGTTCAAGTAAGTATGCCCGTAGATGGCGAAGACGGGATGCCGATGCAGGAGCAACCCATGGCCGCCCCTCGTCAGGCCGCCCCAACTCCAGCCTGGGCAACCGAGCAGATCGCCCGGATGGCATAGGTTTCTTGACCTTTTTAGGTCATCACGGCAATATCTGAGCCTTTATGAAAAGCTGCTACAAATCAGCGCTTAAAGGTGGCCTGATCGAATGCAAGGCAAAGTTTTGCGCTCGTTTCACGGTATTCTTAATGGTGCTGTAACCGCTTTAAGGGGCTTGGGTATCTTGCCTGCTGAACTTGGCATTATTGGTGGCGGGGTGATGGGAGAGGCTTTATTATCCCGCCTTATTTCCACAGGTGTTTATAAGCCTGATGCCGTTTTGGTGGCAGATCCGATGCCTGAGCGCAGGCAGTTGCTGGTTGAGCAATACGGGATTCGGTCAACCGATAATAATCGTGGGCTGATCGAAGCAAGTCATATCGTCTTGTTAGCTATTAAGCCCCAGGTATTTGACTACGTTGCTAAGGATTTTCAAGGCATTCGCTGCGAAGTGCCGCCCTTGGTGATTTCTATTTTAGCGGGGGTGCCCCTGAGCCGCTTGGAGTCAGCCATGCCCGGTTGGCCCGTTGTCAGGGCAATGCCAAATACCCCGGCCACAGTTGGGGCTGGGATGACTGCAATCTCGCCCGGCAGTCGGACTTTATCTGAGCATAGCAAACGGGCCGCCCGTATTTTTGAGGCGGTGGGTCAGGTGGTGCAAGTGCCCGAAAATCTGATGGATGCGGTCACGGGACTCTCGGGATCGGGTCCTGGATATGTGGCTGTCGTGGTTGAAGCTCTGGCCGATGGCGGTGTGGCGGCAGGGTTGCCTAGGGAGGTGGCAAATCAACTGGCGGTACAGACCGTGTTAGGCACTGCTCACCTGTTGCAGCAGACAGGTATGCATCCGGCGGTGTTAAAGGACCGAGTCACGAGCCCTGGTGGGACCACCATTGCCGGGATCGCTTGCTTAGAAGAATTAGGCCTACGATTTTCAATCATTGAGGCCGTTAAGGCCGCCAGCCGTCGCGCCAAAGAGCTGGGATCTTAGTTCGGATATCTATACTGTCTTGATATCAATACACTTATCGCTTGAAGTTTTAGGATTATTGAAACTATCTTAGGGGTGATCACCGTTTCGACCCTCAATATCTCGACCCTCAGGGATTAGGGGTAGGGGAGATTTCGAGAATGAGCCTATCCAAGATTTTTATACAGTTGATGATTGCCTTAGTTTGCGCTGGGGCAGCCAACATCATCATTCCTAAGCGGATTCCGGGTAAATCTGTTGGCCCTTTGATTGTGGGCTTTGGTGGCGTGCTGCTGGGAGAATGGACCGTTGATTTTTTGGAGCAAATTTTTAACTTCAGCCCCGCTTTTTTGCACTGGAGTATATACGACGTGCCGATTATCCCAGCGCTAACGGGGGCTGTTTTAGTGCTGTACGGCCTGACCCTGTTAGTGGGCATGAGTCAGCACTAGACACCTTCGCCCTGAGCAATTTAACCTGAGTAAGCTTAAACAGATGCACTGGAGCCAATTTTGGGCTCAGTGCCGTTGCGCAGCCGATTCACATTGCTGCGATGGCGGATGATGACATAGATGCCTCCTGCCAGGGCCATCAGGCTAAACGGGAGTGGCTGATGGGTAAGCAACATCATTAGGGGAGCTGCGATCGCAGCGGTCATCGAGCTGAGCGACACAAACCGAGACAGAGCTAACACCAAGCCAAACACAACCGCTGTCCCGAGCCCCACCGGCCACGCCAGCGCCAGCAGCACGCCTAGCCCCGTAGCCGCTGATTTGCCCCCCGAGAAACCTATCCAGACCGACTTACTGTGACCCAGGATGGCCAACAGCGCTGCGAATACCATAAGCCAGGCCTGGTTTGCGGGTGGGATGGCCAGCCGTAAGGCAAGTAACTGGGCGAGTAAGACAGCCCCCGCCCCTTTTAACACATCAATGAGCAAGACACTCAACCCAGCAGGTTTGCCCACAACTCGAAACACATTGGTCGCGCCGGTATTGCCTGAACCATGGTCTCGGATATCGATGCCCTGGAGAACTTTGGCAACAATAAACCCCGTTGGAATTGCACCCAGCAGATAGGCAACCAGTAAAATCCCCCCTGTGGACAGCCAGAACATTCACGATCTCCTGTAGGTCATCTGGTGTTAACAGTGATTAGTTTAAGCGGCGAAGGGGGAAGGGCGAAAGGGGAAGAGTGAAGGGTAAAGGATGGGGGAGATGAGGGAGATGGGGAGATAGACGTAGGGTGGGTTACTGGTGGCCTGGATATATTCGGGTGCTCAACCGCTCTAAACCCACCATCTCGGTATGTTTGCCACCCATCGATTCCCATTACCCATTACCCCGTTACCCATTACCCCTCCAAATCAATAGTAATAATCATCCGTCGGCGGATTGGCGGGGTCGGGGGCAAACGCCAGCCACAGGGGAAATTGCAAGACTGACAGGGCGACCTTACTTTCAGACTCATCGATAATCATTAAAGGCAAGCGACCGTTGTCGAGCAATCGCTCTGCCCGTTGGGCCATGGGCTCGGGGGCCTCAAATAGCATGATGCCGCGGTTGGTGCCAAAGTCGGCGCGGGAGATGCCCAGACAGTCCTGCAGCCAGCGCCGCCATTCACCCAGGCGCTCGGGGCTGTTAGCAAGCACCAGGACGAACAGGCGATCGCCATAGAGGGTGTAAAGTGCAGAGATTGCGGCTGAGGCCACTAAAACATTTTGCAGGCGACTGCCCATACTTTTGACCGCACCGCGTCCCCCCTGGGTAAAAAACCAGTTAGACACCCGCTCGGCATGGACCGGCTCAAAGGTCCGCCGCAGTTGCCAGGGGGGACCATAGTAATCAGGACGGGTGCGGTACTGATCGATCAAGCTGCGGACTCGTTCACGCTGCTCCTCAAAACGCTGCACCGCAAACGCCGCCGTGGCAGGCATATCTGGATCCTCGGGGGGCGGGGCGGGGGCGACAGAGGGGGTAGACGCGGCTGACGGGGGCGGAGCCAGATCCAGCTGCTCTGCGGCACTTGCCAGGTCTTGCAAACTGCCCACCAGATAGTCTTTAAAGCCCTGGATGCGGATGGCTAAATCTTGGGAAGCCCCGGCAAAGCTGGTGCGCATCTCCGCTGAGATCCGTTCTTTGCGTCGCTCTAGCTGCTCAATTTCGCGCTGGAGTTCACGCTTGCGCTGCTCGAGTTCGCTAAGCCCTTCGCGGACCAACCGACCCACATCAGCCTTGATATCGCGACTGCTGTCAAAAGATAGGGGTGGGGGAGAAGAGGGTGGCGATGGAGCAGTCTGCCTGCTCGGGACAGGGGAAGCTGCGGTTTCTGAAGGTTGAGGCGTATCTGAACTCGGAAATTCGTCTGGGATCATAGAGCCGTATAAAGCCGTGCAGTAGGCGTAAGGCAAGCATACGAGGCGATGGGCCTCTGGGCAAGGTTATCGCTATATCATGGCTGGGGATCAGGGCTAGGGCGTGGTTGTAGCCGGGGCGGCCTTTTCTAAATCGGCCAGGTGGGTTTCAAGCTGCTGTCGGAGCTCGCGGGGGCTAAATAAAATAGGCAAAAAGTGGATACTCTTTACTTCTCGAAAGTAGAACAGGATCGGCACCGGAGCCCAAAAAATTGACCAGCTTTGCCAGTCTTGATAGGGAAATCGGCGTAGCACCGTTTGATTGCGATAGACCACCAGTGCCTGCGCCTCAAAGACCAGGCGAATCACCGTGGTTTGAAACAGCAAAAAGACCCCCAGCAGCGCGACGATCAGACTCACCCAGGGTTGGAGGAGGACGGTGGGGAGTGCGAACTGACAAGTCAGCGCTAGTAGCGCTATCGCAATGATTACCCATGGCAAGCGATAGCTAGGCGATAGTGCAGGGAGGGCAGAGGGGGCAGAGGAGGAATTGGGGGCAGGGGAGGCAGACACAGTTTAATCTGATCAATTTAATGAACAACCCCTCTATTCTAAACAGACTGATCTAAACAGACTGATCTAAACAGACTGATCTAAACAGACTGAATAGTCTAAACAGCTGTTAACCCACCCACCTCGTCCTGATCTAAACATTCATCAACGCACTCCCCGTGCCCTGGAACATCAGCCAGGACAAAAAGAAATTGCTAATAAAAATCGCCAGCAACGCGGTCACCACCGCCGTCGTGGTTGATTGCCCGACCCCCTTAGCTCCCCCGGTGGTAGTCAGGCCCCAGCTAGAGCCAATCACCGCAATCAGGATGCCAAACACCACTGCTTTGATTAAGGAACTGATTAAATCCCAGGTGCCGAGAAAATTGCGGGCCGAATCTAAAAACACCGTTTGGGATATGCCATATAAGTTGGTGGCAATCAGTAACCCCCCAGTCATGCCGGTGATAAATCCCAGAATATTTAACAATGGCAGCATCAGGGCACAGGCCACTACCCGAGGAATCACCAGATAGTCAACCGGGTCAGTCCTAAGCATTTGGAGAGCATCGATTTGCTCAGTCACTTGCATGGTGCCAATCTCAGCCGCAAAGGCAGAGCCAACACGCCCTGCAATCACCACTGCCGTAAGCACTGGCGCTAGCTCTCTGGCCAGTGTGAGTGCCAAAATACCACCCACCGCTGTGCTGGCACCAAAGTTAATAAACTCTCGGGTCACTTGAATAGTGAACACCATGCCCACAAACGTCGAGGTAATCAAGGCAATAATTAAGGATTCTGGCCCGACCGCTGCCATTTGCTCAAGGGTATTGCGCCGATGGAGTGGGCGAGAAATCAGGTGAATGAGCACCTGCCCACCGAGTAAGACAGCCGCAAGTAAGCGACGGCTCCACTGACCTAGGCTGGATGTTGCTGACAAAGGAAACTCCTTTTAATGGGGTTGGCTTAAGGCTATCAGAAGTCAGGTGTTAGATATTAGGGGATAGGTGTAATCGAATACGTTCTTTTATGAACGTTGTTAAGGCTTACGTCGGTTTTATAAGACGAAAGTTTATCGATATTGAAGAATCCTCAAGACCCCCTCCATTTTTTGGGGATCGGCCTATGGTGGGATTGAACCTTAAAGCAATCATCAGCGGTACCGTAGCGAAACGTTTCAAATCCTGGCTATCAGGCGTTTAACGATTGTGCTACATCGCTTTTAGGAAGTGCTTCGTCATCCATCATGAACAAACTACCGCAGCTCTTATTTTCTATCGTCACAACCTTACTGGTAAGCTTTTGTCTATCTTTGATGGGTTTGCTACTCCTACTGGGGGGGCTGTGGCTAGGGCAGCTATCGCCGTTTACGCTGATATTTACCCAAGCAGCCCGATTAATCTCCGAAATCTTGAGTACATTTGGCAGCGGCGATATTTGGCAAGGCATCGTCACCATTAGCTTGACATTAAGCCTGGTGGGTGGGCTCTTCGATGCGTTTGCATTTTATAAATACCAATCATTGAAGAGCTAGCCCTGGCCATAAATATCAGTCAATAAAGAATTAAAAAGAGCGGGGTTAAATACCTTAATGTCGTGCCTGAGTGCTTTTTCTGGAAAGCATTTCAGGCATCTGGTTATTTGGCCATTAGGCTCGGCGAAACGGCTGAAATCTAAAACCAAGGCGAACAAATTACACAATTCTTAAAAAACTTCATTTATGCTAGGAGCGGTATTTGTTGCGCGCTGAGGTTGTATGGGACGCTCCCAGCTAAAGAATAGGTTTCGTTTTGACGGGAATTGGCCTCAAAATAGTCGTTGGCCAAAATTATGGGCGCTGATGAGCGCTATTTTTATAGGTACTTGGATTTTATGGCCAGGGGCTGCCTTTGCCAAAACCAACAATTTGCCAGAGATCGTTGCTCAAGCACCTGTCGCACCATCGGCTCAAGCAGAGGATCCGTCGATCCAGCCATACTTGGATCGGGTGGCCAATGAGGTCACGGAGTTTACCCTACAGAATGGGATGAAATTCATTGTGCTAGAGCGGCATGAGGCTCCGGTGGTTTCGTTTATGCTCTATGCCAATGTGGGGGCAGCCAATGAGACAGACGGTCACACTGGGGTCGCTCACTACCTGGAGCACCTGGCTTTTAAGGGCACCACTAAAATTGGCACTCGGGATTATGCCTCAGAACAACAGGTCCTTGATCAGCTAGATGAGCTATTTGGTCAAATGATGGCCGCAGAAAAGGCCGGGGATGAGGCTCAATTAGGGGCGCTGCGATCGCAGTTCGAAACCCTCCGGGCCGAAGCCGCTTCTTATGTTGAGCAAAATAAATTTGGTCAAATCATTGAGCAATCTGGAGGGCGGGGGCTGAATGCAACCACCTCCGCCGAAGCCACTCGATATTTTTATAGCTTGCCGTCTAACAAGCTAGAGCTGTGGATGTCACTGGAGTCAGAGCGATTTCTTGACCCGGTCTTTCGCGAATTTTACGAAGAGAAGGAAGTCATCCTCGAAGAGCGTCGTATGCGGGTTGATAACTCCCCCATTGGCCGCATGGTTGAGTCCTTTTTAGAAACCGCCTTTGACGAGCACCCCTACCGGCGTCCGGTGATTGGCTATCAGGCAGATCTGCAAACCGCCACCCGCTCAGAGGTGACCGAGTTTTTTGACACCTATTACGGCCCCAGCAACCTGATTGCCGCCGTGGTGGGCGACGCTGACCCGGCTCAGGTCAAGCAGCTGGCCGAAACCTATTTTGGACGCTACCAGGGGCGCAGCGCCCCCCCCGAGGTCAAAGTCGTCGAGCCGCCGCAGACCGCACCGAAGTCCTTCGAGCTAACCCTGCCGTCTCAGCCCTGGTATTTGGAGGGCTATCATCGACCTAGCCTCACCGACTCAGACCATGTGGTCTACTCGATGATCGACAGCATTTTGACCGGTGGTCGCACGGCGCGCCTCTACAAAACGCTCGTAAATGATTCCCAGGTTGCCCTGGATATTGGCAGCGCCAATGGCTTCCCCGGTGATCGCTATCCCAACATTTTGCTACTCTATGCGCTGAGTGCCCCTAGCCACACGGTCGAGGAGATTGCTCAGTTGATTGATGCAGAGCTGACCAAGCTCAAAAATGAGCCAGTCACCGCTGAGGAGCTAGACCGGGTCAAGACTCAGGCCCGAGCGGGTCTGTTGCGATCGCTAGACTCTGACTCCGGGATGGCTAGCCTGTTCACCGAGTACGAAGCCAAAACCGGCAGTTGGCGCAATGTGTTCAAAGAGTTGCAAGCGATTGAGGGGGTCACCGCCGCCGATGTGCAGCGAGTTGCTCAAACCACCTTTGTGCCCAACAATCGCACCGTGGGGATTTTGCGATCGCAAGATTCCTAGCAACTTTCCCAGCCTATCCAGCCCTGAGCCAATGCTTGGGAAAAACCCACCTGGATGGGGTGTATATTCCCTCCGCCGACCTGTCCACTTTATTGCCTGATATCTTTTATGCGCTGGTCTCGCCGCTCTCGTAGATTTTTGACCTCAGTTTTTCTGGCCATAGCCTCCCTGGGCCTCGCCTTGACCTTAAGCTGGCCGTCTCCGGCTAATGCTAACTCCGCTCAGCACTATACCGATTTAGAATTTCCTCAAATTGGGGAGATCACCATCCCTGAGTATGAGCGCTATGAGCTCTCCAACGGGCTGATCGTTTACCTGATGGAAGATCACGATTTACCCCTGGTCAACGGCTCTATCACATTTCATACCGGCCAGTATTTAGAGCCCGAGGACAAGGTGGGGTTGGGCAGCATTACCGGAGAAGCCATGCGTCTGGGCGGCACCGAGACTCTGCCCCCCGACGAGCTTAACCAGCAATTAGAGGCCCGAGCAGCCTCGGTAGAGACCAGCATCGATACCACGTCGGGTAGCGCCAGCTTTAGCGCCCTGAGCGAAGATAACGCCGATGTCTTTGCCCTATTTGCCGATGTACTGCGGCATCCGGCCTTTGCCCCTGAGAAAGTCGACCTGATCAAAAGTCAGTATCGAGGCGGCATTGCCCGACGCAACGACAGCCCAGATGAGATCACCGATAGGGAGTTTCGTAAGCTGATCTACGGCGGCGAGAGCCCCTATGCGCGCACGGTCGAATATACCAATCTAGATAGCATCAGCCGCGATGATGTGGTGGATTTTTACAAATCTACGATTCAACCCCAGGATACCCTCCTAGGCATCTCAGGCGACTTTGACCCAGCCCAGATGAAAGCCCTGATCGAAGAGTATTTTGGCGATTGGCAACCCCAAGCTGCCACCAAGCGGGTCGCTCAACCGCCAGCCCCCACTCAACAAGAAACCGGCATTTTTGTCGTCGATCAGCCCCAGCTCACCCAGAGCTATGTACAAATCGGCCACATCGGCGGTCGCTTAGATAACCCTAACCATGCTCCGCTCGTGGTGCTTAACGAAGTATTAAATGGCTTTGGCGGCAGACTTTTTAACGATATCCGCTCTCGACAGGGGCTAGCCTACGTAGTCTATGCTGTTTGGAGCCCACGCTATGACTATCCGGGGCTGTTTATCGGCGGTGGGCAAACCCGCTCTGAGGCCACCGTGCCCTTTGTGCAATCCATGGTCAAAGAGATTAAGCGGGTCTGTGAGGAGCCCATCTCAGAGGCAGAATTGCAATACGCCAAAGACGCTGTCCTCAATAGCTTTGTATTTAACTTTGCCACCCCCTCGCAGACCCTCTCGCGGCTGATTCGCTATGAGTTTTACGGCTACCCGTCAGACTTTGTCTTCCAGTTTCAAAAGGGCATCGAGGAGACCACTGTTGAGCAAGTGCTGCAGGCTGCCCAAGAAAATCTGAAGCCAGAGGACCTGGTCACCATCGTGGTTGGCAATGTCAACGAGATCACCCCACCCCTGACCACCATTAGCGAGAATATGACCGTCACCCCGGTGGATATTTCCATTCCAGGCGAAGCAGCGTAAGGCGGTATCTCTTCGCCAGATGCGGGATAGAAAAAGCTGGGAACATTTCGCCCCTTAAAGACGGGCTAACCCCTTATCCTAGATATGGTCTGTTAGGTTATCCCCTCCGTGTCTACTCCCCCCGTATCTACCCAGAATGTCTTGCTTCGAAATGCTTGGTACCATGCGATGCCCAGCCATCGCCTCAAGCCAGGGCAGATGCTTAGCAAAACCTACCTGGGTGACCCCATTTTGCTGGGTCGCACTAAAGCGGGCAAAGCCTTTGCTCTGCAAGACATTTGCCCCCACCGGGCGGTGCCCCTCAGCTGCGGATGGTTTGACGGTGAGCAGGTGCAGTGCTGCTACCACGGCTGGCGGTTTAACGAAGCGGGGCGCTGTACAGAGATTCCCTCTTTAATGTCTGATCAAGCCATGGACCTGGGCCGATTTGACGTGACCAGCTACCCGATTCGTGAGACCCAGGGCAACATTTGGATTTATATTCCCGAAAAAGATCACAACTTGGCCCAGCTCCCTCCCTTTGAAGTACCCGTCGTCCCTGGGTTTGAGGGCAAGTCCCCCAATCTCACCTATACGGTACGCTTTCCCTGTTTTATCGATCATGCCGTGGTGGGGCTGATGGACCCGGCCCATTCCCCCTATGTACATCGGGCTTGGTGGTGGCGCACGCCCCAACTCCATGATGAGATTAAACAGTTTGAGCCAGTCCCCTATGGCTTTCGCATGACCCGCCATCAGCTACAAGACGCAGGCTATCTTTACAACATTATCGGCGGTACCCCCGCCACCGAGATTACGTTTTATCTGCCCAGCATTCGTATTGAGGAGACCACAACGTCGAAATATCGAGTGTGCAACCTCACTACCGTAACACCGATTAATGAGAACGAAACCGACGTCACCTTCGAGTTTTATTGGGATGTGCCCTGGGGCTGGATACTTAAACCTGTCCTGCACTATATCGTGAGAGTCTTTTTAGACCAAGATAAAGATGTTGTGGTCAAACAACAAATCGGCCTCAAGCATGAGCCGGTACTGCGACTCATCAAAGATTCTGACACACTGGCTCGATGGTATTACCAGCTTAAGAATGAGTATGCGCGCTCAATGACAGAGAAAAGAGACTTTGTCAGCCCGGTCAAAGCCCAGGTTTTACGATGGCGCGCATAGTGTTTTTGGTAGTGTAGCTGATCTTCCCCTCGTTCTTTAACTTGGGTGGTTTGGTGAAAAAGGAGCAATTTTATCGACTGGGCGAGTGGAAATCTGGAGACCTAGCCAATCTTCTAACTCTCCAGCCAGCCACGCGATTTCAGGAGGGGTTAATCCGCCTAGTTTGTTAATTCTAAAGCTGTCGTTGCCTGCCCAGATGATAATTTCTCCTTTGATCTCCTGTTCTCCCCATTGGGTCTGTTGATAAATATCATTCAGTAGCTCAACCATCGTGATGTGTCTACGCCTGGACTTTTTTTGAAAGATTGTTATGAGAGCCAGCAGTTTGTACTTTAACGTGATTGTACTTTGGTTGATGACAATCTGTTTTTCAAGCAGGAGGCTCATCACCCCAAAGATTAGGTGACTGCCCCAGGAGATGCCTATCCAACCGGCCCAAATCCACCAAAAGAAAAATGCCATAATGCACCCCCAGCCGCTGAGGGGTGGCATGCTGACCCCTCGGCTAAGCCGGGGGGATGGAATGTGTAACTCCAGAGCTTCGACGCCAGCCTTTAAGCGAATAGAACTGTTTTCGGGGTACCCCCGCTGACGAATCTGAGTCCGCTCCCAGGCGGCTGGATCTTTCAGCGCCGCTAGCGCCTGGTTGGCACTGTCAAATCGCTTATCTAAAGACGGTTCGATCAAATGCCGGAGCCAACGTCCCAGGGCTGCTTCGACAGCGGCGGTGGCCTCAAAGTGAATCCGCAGGTCTCGCTGGGGAAGATTAGCTGGATGAATACCGGTGATGAGATAGATCAGGGTTGCCCCCAGACTATAGAGGTCGGAGGCTGGAACGGTTCGTCCGCCAAATTGTTCGGGTGGCATATAGCCGTAGGTGCCGACGACAGTGATGGTACCGCCCTCAACGGCGACCAGGTTTTGCACCGAGCCAAAGTCAACCAGGTAGACTGCCCCTGCGCTGTGAGCAGTGCGATCGCGCAAGAGGACATTACTGGGTTTAATATCTCGATGGATGATGGCAGGATGATGGCTGTGCAGGTAGTTCAGAATAGCCAGCAGTTGCTTAGCGATCTCAACAACCTCTGCAATCGAAAAAGTTCGTCCCCGTCGGAGATGGTCTTCTAGGGAGGGGGCGTCAATGTAGGTCTGCACCAGGGCAAACCCTTGATAGTCTGGGGTGTTGATTTCAAAGGAGTCGAGATATCTAGGAATAGCGGGATGATTGAGGGTTTGGAGAATGGCTGCTTCCCGTTGAAAGAGTTTGAGATGTTCCCATTCAAAGTCTGGCCCGAACCGTAGAATTTTGACGGCAGCCGGTTGGTTCGTGGCTTTGTCGAGGGCCAAGTAAGTCTGTTGGCCGCGCCTCGCAGTGTTTTGACCTAGAGGCCGTTGAATGCAATAGCGCTCCTGGAAAATTTGACCTTTCAAGCTGATCCTCCATCGGCTGCTAAGGGGCGATAGGTTCAGTTTAGGGTAGCTTTTTTTCCATGGCTCAACGAAATATCAGCGTCGGTAATGTCTTTATACAGCCCCCCCGCTTTTGAATCCTAAGAGAGGCCGCTCCCCTGGGACCCCAGGCGACCGCTAACGCTAGAGCAAAAGGCTTCGACGTGGGCGATTCGGCAGATATTTTTGAGTCTTTAATGGTAATGATGAAAGAAAAATCGCCGCCGCCGTCTGTGATGCTTAGGTTCAGCGCCTTCTTCAGAGTCTTCCTCACCCCCTTCTCCACTTAATGGTTTTATGAGCGGTTTTGCAACCTCTTCTCCACCGGCAACCTGCTCTAGCTGCTCCTCAGAAACTTGATCTGCTTGCTGAGAAATTTTATTTTGTTCTTCCATAATTCAACCTGATGTGTCAATGACTTTGATAAAAGATGTCGAGCATCAGTTCAACACCGTTATTAGCTA
>JBCCRZ010000021.1:0-22512 GCA_039200855.1 Cyanobacteria bacterium P01_D01_bin.44
CGCCTTGGCAGCGGGTTTAGCCGCTTTAGCTGCCTGGTCTTCAGAAGATGATTTGGGGGTGGACTCGTCTGCCATGGGAGTGTTTAGCTAAATTAGCCCTCTAAACTCTCTAACAGTGTAAAGGGAAACTGCGCGAGTGGGGAATTTTGGGTGAGTACGCTGCGCTGGTGAATAGGTGAGTGCGCTGCGCTGGTGAGAAGGTGAATAAACTTGCCCCACCTCACCCCCTCACCAAGCGCAGCGCCTCACTATCTCACCATAATCTGCCCTAAGCAGGCTGTAACACCTCTGCATTCTGGCTGTACCACTCAATGGTATTTTTCAGCCCTTCTTCAAAGGACACCTTAGCCTCAAAGCCAAATTCTGCCTTGGCGCGCTCGGTGTCGAGGCATCGGCGGGGCTGGCCGTTGGGCTTATCGGTTTCCCAAATCACCTCGCCCTCAAAGGCCATCAGATCACATAGCAGATTAACCAGATCACGAATTGAGATTTCAGCATTCGTACCCAGGTTAACCGGCTCCGACCCACTGAAACTCTGAGCTGCCATGACAATGCCGCGAGCCGCGTCTTCAGAGTAGAGAAACTCACGGGTGGGGCTACCGTCACCCCAAACCGGCAGGGTCTTGTCACCGCGCTGCTTAGCCTCGTAAATCTTACGAATCAGCGCCGGTATCACATGGGAGCTACGGGTATCGAAGTTATCTTCGGGGCCATAGAGATTAACCGGCAGCAGGTAAACGCCATCAAAACCATACTGCTGACGATAGGCTTGCAGCTGCACCAGCAATGCCTTCTTAGCAATACCGTAGGGGGCATTGGTCTCCTCGGGGTAGCCATTCCAAAGGTCATCTTCTTTGAAAGGCACTGGCGTGAACTTAGGGTAGGCGCAAATTGTGCCAACACAGACAAACTTTTTCACCCCTGCCTTGTAAGCGGCGTGGATTAGCTGTGTGCCCATCATCAGGTTGTCGTAAAACAGCTCTGCGGGCTTTTCACGATTTAGTCCAATGCCACCCACGTGGGCAGCTAAATGAATCACCACATCTTGACCATCGACAGCCCGCTCACAGGCTTCCATTTGACAGAGATCGTAATCGCGAGAGCGGGTCACCAAAATTTTGTCAGGATCGGCCCCGGTCTTCTCCAGTTGCTGGACCACCTGTTTACCCAGGAAGCCAGCCCCCCCGGTCACCAGGATGCGCTTATCGCTCAAATTCAAAGTACTCATAGTGGTTACATGTAATAGATTCGCTCAAACAAAAAAGTTGCAGGCAGGGACAAATGGTTTGCCCACCCCCTGCAACTTTACAATTCATTGCCCTAAGGCGTTAGCCCGGAGCACTTTGTGCAGCCCTGTCTATAGCGTTGCCATACCTTTATTTTGGAGTGGCTAAGAAAGAGAACCACTCATCGCTTTACGGATAGTGGCGATATCCAACCCTTCTGCCTGACCATTGCCGTTCATGGGCTTTTGGCCAATCGCCTCAAGATCGGCATCGACCATCAGCTTGACTAGACCTTCAAAGGTGACAGAGGGCTCCCAGCCTAGCTTTTGCTTAGCCTTGGTGGGGTCACCAATCAGCAGCTCAACCTCTGCCGGGCGCAGATAGCGAGCGTCAAATTTCACAAAGTCATTCCAGTCAAGGTTGACATATTTAAAGGCAATGTCTAGAAACTCACGAATGGAGTAGGTTTCGCCAGTGGCAACCACATAGTCATCGGGCTTTTCTTGCTGCAGCATCAGCCACATGGCGCGCACATAGTCTTTGGCATAACCCCAGTCACGCTTGGAGTCGAGGTTACCGAGGTACAGCTCTTTTTGCTGACCAGCCACGATACGGGCGACGGCGCGGGTGATCTTGCGGGTGACGAAAGTTTCACCACGGCGAGGGGATTCGTGATTAAACAAAATACCATTGCAGGCAAACAGGTCGTAGGACTCACGGTAGTTGAGGGTCTGCCAGTGGGCATAGACCTTGGCGCAAGCGTAAGGGCTGCGGGGGTAGAAAGGGGTGGTCTCTTTTTGGGGAACCTCTTGTACCTTGCCGTACATCTCAGAGGAGCCTGCCTGATAGTAGCGAACTTCTAGACCGGTGCGCTGTTGGTAATCACGAATCGCCTCAAGCAGACGTAGTGCGCCCATTGCCACGGTGTCGACCGTGTACTCAGGAGAGTCAAAGCTAACCCGAACGTGGGATTGAGCCCCCAGGTTAAAGACTTCCTGAGGCTTGACTTCTTCAAGAATGCGACGCAGCATGGTGCCGTCGTTGAGATCGCCATAGTGCAAGAATAGACGGGCCTCTTCACTATGGGGGTCAACATAGATATGATCGATGCGATCGGTATTAAAGGTAGAAGTCCGACGAATAATGCCGTGTACTTCGTAGCCCTTTTCTAATAATAGTTCTGCTAAATAAGAGCCATCTTGGCCAGTAATACCTGTAAGTAGTGCGCGCTTAGTCTGCGTCATCTTCTATGATTCCTTAAAAACGAGATATAGAGTAGCTAGTAGCAACTGGAGATAACAGCTTCAACCCAGTCATTGGGAGCTTGACTTCCGTGATATAGCTTGCCCAAATTTGAGTCTGCCCCTAAACCAGTCGGGCAAACGCCCATAGGAAAAGCAGACTTAAGCTTTAAGAGGCGGATAGGCCCCACCCTTAAAACTCAATGTCTAACTTAGCCTGAAAATTTGCATAACTTATCAAGGGACTATGATTTGTTTGCAAAAACTGGGTAAGGCTTACATATTTCAAACGCAGAAGGATAACTTAGACTAAATCTTTGACATATCCAGCCCTGCAGTTTGCGCTAAGGGAAAACCTCAAGGTTTCAAACTGGATGTGGTTTAAGCGCGGCGATCTCGCTCGATATCGTAAATCGCTTTTTCCCAACACCATTGCTCAGAGCGTTCAGGGTTTTGCGATCGCACGCGACTCACTAATCGATCGGCCACAGCCCGGTTACCATTAACCAATCGCATCAGGCGTTGACGAGTTGACCGGGTGACTCGACCAGACAGGCTCCTTTCAGCTGAGCGTTGACCCGCTGGCAACCGCACCGGCAGGCGATAGCCCGTCAGCCAGCAAAAGACCGCTACCAGTAAAATAACAGCAAATAAAATGGATAGTCCGGACATTTCCCCGACGCTCGCAGACAGCGACTAAATAGGCACTTTTCGACTAGCTTAGCGGGCTTTCGCCAAGCTATGGTGTTAGGATTCCCGATCTAGACACGTCTTTTGATATTAAATCTTTGCCACATCCAGACCCGTTATTTGCCCTACGGGAAAAACTCAAGTTTTCAAGCGGGATGTGATTCAGCGATCAAACTCGATTTAGAGCGATTCATACATTGACATGCCTCGCGCCAGTACAATCCTCGATTTTTGGTTTGGTTCCCCAGACGATGAGAGCTATGGACAATTTCGCAAGGCCTGGTTTAAGAAAGACCCAACCTTTGATGCCCAGATTCGTACTCAGTTTTTGGCTGACTATAAAGCTGCAGCAGTTGGCCACTACGATAGCTGGAGAGAGCAACCCCGCGATTGTCTAGCCCTGATCCTGCTGCTCGACCAGTTTCCTCGCAACCTATTTCGGGGGCAGCCGCAAAGCTTTGCCACCGATCCCAAAGCCTTGGAGATTGCCCAATGTGCGATCGCAGCTGGTTACGAGTCAGCCCTGATTCCCGTGGAGCGATTCTTTCTATATCTGCCCCTCGAGCACAGCGAAAATCAAGACCATCAAACCCACTGTGTCGAAAGGTTTAAAGCCTTAGTTGAGGAGGCTCCCTCGTTGAAACATGGTCTTGACTACGCCCTACGTCACCAGACCGTGATTGAGCGATTTGGCCGGTTTCCCCACCGCAATCAAATCTTAAATCGGTCCAGCACCCCAGCCGAGCTTGAATTCCTCAAACAGCCTGGATCAAAATTTTAGCCCCTGTCAGTCGTAGGGAGCTGCAACAAACCTTTATAGTGTTGTGTGTTTTACGGGTTCCCCATTGGGGAAGTTTGAGGTATCTTTTAGTCGCAGTTGATGTTTTAGGATTTTTCCTTGACGGATTTCACTGACATTGCTCTAATTTGAACTACTTTATCCCAACTGACTTCAAGAAACCTGATCTCCATCAAAAACGTGCATTTGCACTCAAAAAATTTTAGATAACCGGATATGGGTCAGGGCGCAGTCCCCATCCTAACAGTGCTTCTCAACCCTATTTTGCCTCTTCTATCGTGATGCAGCTAGCAGCTTATGAACCCTTCCTATCAATCTGATTCGGCTCACAACCCAGCCAACCCTCCGGCCTCCCCGATGCCTGCAACACCAGAGGTGCCCAACAGCTATTCACCCTCGGTGCCAATGTCAGTCTATCGAGAGCTGGCAGCTGAGCTACAGGCCACCAAGGCGATGGCAGAATCAATCAACGGCCAAAATCAGCACCTGGCTCGACAGAATCAGCTGCTGCGTCAAGAAATTTATCGAGTTGTGCAAACGACACTACAGCTGGGTCAATACGCTGGGGTCGCCCAACCAGCAGACATCGAGGTCACCCTGCCAACGGAGCTGCCCTTGGCCGAGCCCACCGTGCCAGGGGTTTCTAGATCGGAGAGCCCCAGACCCGAAAGCTTCACGACTGAAGACCCCAGAGTTGCGGCCAGTGGGGGAGCTAGAAAGACTTCTCGTCGAGTGCCTAGGCCCATTACCAAGCACTCGCAGGGCACAACCTCGGAGGAAAATTCGAATAGAGCAGGTGGCAAAATCCCCCAAGCCCTGGCAATCGTGCCTAAGTTTTTTACCGAGCAGTCTGGTGAAAAACAACCCTACGAGCTAGATGCTGATCGTGCTAAAGAGGTGAGCGGCCTGTGGTTAGTGGTCTCTGTCATCCTGATTATTTTAACGGCGTTTGGGGCAGGCTTCTTAATCATGCGCCCGTTGCTCGGCGGCGATCGCTAGACGGGGCGATTCTTCTTTTAGCAATCGTCTGAGGCGTTGTAAACTGTAGCCATTGATACGGTGCTCAGGCCGTTCTGACAGTTACACAAGACAACAGCAGTTAATAACAGTCAATCAAGGTCATTTAGCAAGACATTTGGCTGAATGTAGCAACCGCCACGCCAAAGCCACATAACGGAGTGCTCGATTAGCATGAAAAAGATAGAAGCCATTATTCGCCCCTTTAAGCTGGATGAAGTCAAAATTGCCCTGGTCAATGCAGGCATTGTTGGCATGACCGTCTCAGAGGTGCGCGGGTTTGGTCGACAAAAGGGCCAGACTGAGCGATATCGAGGGTCTGAATACACGGTTGAGTTTTTACAAAAGCTCAAAGTCGAGATTGTGGTTGAAGACGCCCAGGTAGATATGGTCGTGGATAAAGTCATCGCCGCCGCCCGCACCGGGGAAATTGGCGATGGCAAAATCTTTGTATCGCCTGTGGATGAAATCGTCCGTATCCGCACTGGCGAAAAGAATCTAGAAGCTGTCTAGCGACTAGTTAGTTTAACTAAACCGCTCTAACTTAATCAATTTATCTTGTAGTGGGTCAAGCTGGGAGAGGTGAACCCGTCCACCGGACAAAACTCACCTCCCTAAATCAAGCGTCGGGCAGTTCACCTGGGCAATCTAAAGGATGCATCATCCATTGGCCCTAAACCTCATCCGGTGACTTTTTGTCGCATGACCACCACGCTCTCAGACACAGGCAACCTTGCTAGCAGCTTAAAAACATGCATCCAGCGGCAGCTGACAGGTCGACTCGATATCGAGTGTCCGGGCCAAGATAGCTGGTGTTTTCACTTTTTTATGGGTCGTCTGGTCAGGGCAGAAGGGGGAATCCATCCGATTCGTCGCTGGCGACGTCATCTCTCGCAACATTGTCCCCAGTTTAATCTTGATAATGATGCGCCTCTCGACCCCAGCGAGCTACTGCATTTTGAGAAATGGGACTACTATGCGCTGATCGAGCTGGTAGAGCGTCAGCAAATCCCTCGAGAGCAGGCGATCAAGACTATTGAGGCTAGTCTGGTTGAGGCACTATTTGACATTCTCCAACAAGAAGAGCTGTCCCGCATAAACCTGCTAGGACCGCTCAGGTATCGCATTGTGGGGACAAATCCCCAGACTGTGATCACGTCTCCACTGCTGCCCGCTGGGATCAAATACCTATGGCAGCAGGCCCAACAACAGTGGCAGGCTTGGAAAAAATCAGGTTTTGCCACTCGATCGCCTAATTTGGCTCCAGTGGTTCAATCTCCCCAGCAGCTGCGATCGCACGCCCAGCAATCTCGAGGACTCCGGGTCTTGCTGAAGGTCATGAACGGCAGTCGCACCCTGCGGGATTTAGCCATTAAGCTAGGCCACAGCCCGCTGCTGCTATTGAAATTTTTGACCCCGTATCTGGGGCGTGGGGTGATTGAGCTGGTTTCGCTCAACGATCTCGATTTTGCCCTGGCCGACAATATGGAGCCGGTCACCCAGGTTCTCAACACGCCGCTGCCAGCGATTCCTCAGCGGACTGAGCCCCAGGCAACCGTCCCTACACTGATGGGACCCCTAATAGCCTACATCGAGGACAGCCCGCTCTATCGTCAGGTGATGGGCGAGCTGTTGGCCGAGTCAGGCTATCAGTTTGTGGGCATTCAAGACCCGCTGCAAACAGTCCCGACTCTGTTGGAGCATAAGCCTGATCTGATTTTTTTAGATCTGGTCATGCCGATTGCTAATGGCTATGAAATCTGTGCTCAAATCCGCCGCATCTCGACTCTCAAAGACATCCCGGTGGTGATTGTCACCAGCAGCGATACGTTTGTCGACCGGGTGCGGGCCAAAATCGTTGGCGCATCTGATTTTTTACCTAAACCTATCAGACCCCAAAAAGTCTTGGGCATGCTCAAAAAGCACTTGGGCAAACTGCCCTCAGATCCTTAGGAAGGCTGATAATAAAATCAGTCCCCTATCCCAAGATATGATCCTGAATCGTCGCGACTTTCTAAAAACCGCAGGTGCGTTCTCACTGCTGCCGTGGCGCGAGTGGCGCAGATCTTCCCTCAATAGTCTGACAATGCAGCTTGACTGGCAGCTCAATGCTCAGTTTGCAGGGGTGATGGTGGCTGATGCGATAGGGCTCTATCAACAGCAAGGACTCGAGGTCAACATTCAAGTCGCCTCCGCTAGCTTAGATGTGCCGTCATCAGTGGCTAAGGCCGATCATGCACTGGGTTGCACCGAACAGACTTTATTACTGGAGGCTCAAGCTCAGGGTCTACCGCTGGTTGCAATCGCAACCATGTTACAAGCCTCCCCTCTCTCCTTGATGAGTCTGCCCACTCAGCCTATCGAAACCCTGGCGGATCTGACCCACAAACGTATTGGCGTCCACAGCGACGGGCGCAAAGCGCTGGAGTTGGTCCTCGGCGTCAATCAACTCGACCCAAAATCTATCGAGATTGTGGAGATCCCCTACGCCGACAAGCAAGACGCCTTACTCAAGGGCAACTACGACGCTATCCAATGCTACAGCCTGGACGAACCCATTGCCTTTGCCACTGAGACTGGCATTCAACCCGTTATTTTGAAACTCAGCGACCATGGCTTCGACGGCTATAGCCAGGTAATTTTTACCACTCGAGATTTGATTGAGGGTTCACCGGACGTGATTCGGCGTTTTTTGGTCGCAACGTTTGACGGTTGGAAGCGTGCGATCGCAGATATTCCTGACACCGCCCATCTCATAGCCACCCGCTACGCAGAGGGAGCCTATGCGTCGGAAGCTTACCAAGCCGCCTCGTTAGCCATCGTGGCGGACTATTTACAAAAGGGGCTCTCCCCTGCCCAACTTGGCTACATTTCTCCCCAGCGCTGGCAACAAACAGCTCAGCAGTTTCAAACCTACGGGCTGATCAAAAGCCTTCCAGATTTAGAAAAGTCCCTTGCCACTAAATTTAACAACCCGGCCTCTGGGTCCGGTTAAACCAGCCCCTTCAGATTTCAGCTAGAAGCCGAGTTGCTGACAGCAAAGAATCCGCAAAATATTCTCTCCCTCCTGACCGCTTGCCTTTAGGATAAAGTTTGAACTAGTCACGGCTAAGGAAAAGCGCATCTGGCATGGATATCAAGCAAGGTTTCGTCGGCACCGTTGGCAACACACCGTTGATTCGGCTGAATAGCTTTAGCGAAGAAACCGGCTGTGAAATCTTAGGCAAGGCGGAATTTTTGAACCCCGGCGGATCGGTCAAAGATAGAGCCGCACTATACATCATCGAAGATGCGGAGAAAAAAGGGTTGCTCAAACCAGGGGGCACTGTCGTCGAGGGCACCGCTGGCAACACCGGAATAGGGCTGACCCACATCTGCAACGCCAAGGGCTATAAGTGCATGATTGTGATCCCTGAAACCCAGTCCAAAGAAAAAATCGACCTGCTACGCACCCTGGGGGCCGAGGTCAGAACGGTGCCCGCCGTGCCTTACCGCAACCCCGAAAATTACGTCAAGGTCTCTGGGCGCTTAGCCGAGGAACTGGACAACGCTATCTGGGCAAACCAGTTTGATAATCTGGCCAATCGCCAGGCCCATTACGAAACCACCGGGCCTGAAATCTGGACTCAAACCGACGGCAAAGTGGATGGCTGGGTTGCCGCCACGGGCACCGGGGGCACCTACGCCGGAACCGCAATGTTTCTCAAAGACAAAAGCGCCGCCGTGCAGTGTGTGGTAGCAGACCCCATGGGCAGCGGCCTCTACAGCTATGTCAAAACCGGCGAAATCAAAATCGAAGGTAACTCCGTCACCGAAGGCATTGGCAATGGACGGGTGACGGCAAATATGGCCGGTGCCCCCACCGACGATGCCCTCCAAATTGACGATCACGAAGCACTGAGAGTGGTCTATCAGCTGCTCTACAAAGACGGTCTGTTTATGGGGGGCTCAGTCGGCATCAACGTCGGCGCAGCGGTCGCCCTGGCAAAACAGATGGGACCGGGTCATACCATTGTGACGGTGCTTTGCGATAGCGGTTCGCGCTATCAGTCAAAACTATTTAATCGCGAATGGTTGGAATCAAAAGGGCTGTGGTCAGATAGTTTATTGCCGGGGTAGGGGCTGGTCAGTCTTAAATCATTGGGTGTGACAAACGCGGAGACGCGGGGATAGGGTGACGCGGGGATGGGGTGACGCGGGGATGGAATCTCTGGGGATAGAAACAGTGTGGATGGGCCTTCTGGCTAGCTTTATTGCCGGGATGGGGACGAGCGTCGGGGCGCTGCCAGCCCTGTTGCCAATTGATTTGACCGAGCGTGTTCAGGGGATTTTGTTGGGTGTGGGCGGTGGCATCATGTTAGCGGCCACCTCCTTTTCGCTGATTGTGCCCGCGACGGAGGCTGCGATCGCACAGGGCGCTTCCCCTGCCAACGCAGCCCTAACCATGGTGGGCGGGCTCCTTTTGGGTGGCGCACTGCTCTGGTTTGCCCACAATAACTTTCCCCATGAGCATTTCTTTAAAGGCAAAGAAGGGCCAGAGAAACAGACCTTCGCTCAAATCTGGCTGTTTATCATTGCGATTACCCTGCACAATTTTCCCGAGGGCCTGGCCGTGGGGGTAGGCTTTGGCGGAGGGGATACCTCAGCTGGGCTCACCCTCGCCACTGGGATTGGCCTGCAGAATATGCCGGAGGGACTGGTGGTTGCGATCGCCCTGCGCAACCTGGGCTACTCAGCCTGGTATGCCCTCGGCGTGTCTACTTTCACGGGTTTGGTTGAGCCCATTGGCGGTCTGATAGGTGCGGGGGTGGTCACAATTGCCCAATCGCTGCTGCCCTGGGGCATGGCCTTTGCTGCGGGGGCGATGCTGTTTGTGATTGTGGATGAAATTATCCCCGAAATTGACAAAAAAGGCTTTGACCAAGAAGGCACCCTCGGTGTGATGGTGGGGTTCGTGACGATGATGTTTTTGGATATTGCATTGGGTTGATGGGTAAAGGGTAAAGGGGTAAAAGCGCTAGCGTCAGCCCTAGCGAAGCCATGCCTTTTAGGCTATTGCCCGCAGGGCTATAGGGGTAAGCGCTAAGTTTGGTATTCGACCTGTGTAGAGTGTGTTGAAAGATAGTGGGAAGCGGTGGAGTGAGATAGCGCCAATCAGCGCACGGTAAACTTGAGCTAACGGAGATCCCTTCGCCCTGCCCCCTTCGCCCTTTACCCCAACCAGCCAAGACTTTTCGGCTTGAGTGAATAACCTATCTGGAGTACCCCCATGAGCTACGAGTTTGATCTGTTTGTGATCGGCGGTGGGTCAGGCGGCATCTCAACGGCCCGCAGAGCGGCGTCTTATGGGGCAAAGGTAGCCGTTGCAGAGTTTGACCGACTGGGCGGCACCTGCGTCAACCGGGGCTGCGTGCCTAAAAAGCTGATGGTGTATGCCTCCCATTTTGCAACCCATGCCGAAGAGGCGGCTGGGTATGGTTGGCAGTTTGAGCCTGGCACATTTAACTGGTCAAGAATGATTACTGCCGTCAATCACGAGGTAACACGCCTCAATGGCATCTACCAGCGCATGATTGACAATGCCGAGGTGCAGCTGTTTGCTAACCATGCCCGATTTCTGGATGCCCACACCCTAGAAGTGGGCGATCAAAAGGTCACCGCCGATAAGATTTTGATTGCGGTGGGGGGTGAGCCAACCAAACCCGAGCTTCCCGGCATTGAGCACGCGATTACCTCAGATGATATTTTCCACTTGCCGCAGCAGCCCAAGCGCGTTGTGATTCTGGGGGGTGGTTACATCGGCTGTGAGTTTGCCTGTGTACTTAACGGTTTGGGATCTGAGGTGGTGCAGGTGATTCGTCGAGATCGCATCCTGCGCGGTTTTGACGAAGACATCCGCATGGAGGTGCAGGAGGCCATGGTCAAACAAGGCATCCGAGTTATGAATGCTGACATTGCCAGTATTGAGAAAATGGAGACGGGCTTGCAGGTCACGCTTCAGGGCGAAACCAAAGAAACCGTCTTAACCGATGTGCTTAGCCTGGCTGCCCTCGGACGCCGACCCCGGCTCAACAACCTGGGCATAGAAAATACCCAGGTCAAGGTGGTGAACGGCGCGATCGCAACCGACAAATACAGCCGCACCGCCGAAGAGAATATCTTTGCTGTCGGTGACTGTACCGATCGGATTAACCTGACCCCAGTGGCTATTCAAGAAGGGCGATCTTTTGCAGATACGGTTTTTGGCGGTAAGTCTCGAGTGATGAGCTATGACAATGTACCCTCTGCGGTGTTTACCACCCCAGAGGCAGCCACCGTGGGCCTGACCGAAGCCGAAGCCATTGAGCAGTATGGCGAAGAAAGCCTCCACCTGTATCGGTCTCGCTTTCGCCCCATGTATTACACCCTGCCCAACAAGGACGAAAAGGCCCTGATGAAGTTAATCGTCCATCGTGAAACTGACAAGGTGCTCGGAGCTCACATGGTCGGAGATAGCGCGGCTGAAATTATTCAGGGGGTTGCGATCGCGCTAAAAATGGGCGCGACCAAGGCCGATTTTGATGCCACAGTGGGCATCCATCCAAGCTCGGCGGAGGAGTTTGTGACAATGCGGTAGTGTTAATAGGGCAGGCTTCGGGTTACCCACCACAGACAAAAGCCAACGGCGTCATCCCAGGCAATACGTAGATTTTTTACGTAGGATTAATGATGATACGATCCCAAAAGATCAACTTAAGGAATTTTACACAGCGCCTTCTCAGTGAAATTAGGGAATCTTAAATTAATGGCTGCTCTGCTCACGCTTCATCACACTGTTCATTAATCTGCTACTCCTTTTGACTGGGAAACATTAACCTTGCCGACCATGACTTTGGAATTTCCCTGTGGTGCTTTAGCGCTCGGGTCTCCCCTTTATATTGAACGTCCTCCTGTAGAATCTCTTAGCTATCAAAACATTGAAACGCCTGGCAGTCTGACGCGGATCAAAGGCCCTCGACATATGGGCAAAAGTTCACTCTTGGTGAGACTCCTGGCCCATGCTCAAAAACAAGACTACAAAACAGCACTGGTTGATTTCCAATCTGCTGAAGACGCCATTTACTCAGATCTATCTCGCTTTTTACGTTGGTTTTGCACCGCCGTTGCTCGGCAGCTAAAACTGCCTCCTCGCCTGGCTGACTTCTGGGATGACGAGACTGGCGCAAAACTCAGCTGCACCATCTATTTTGAGGACTATTTACTAGATGTCATTGATACGCCGATTGTACTGGCCCTCAATGAAGTCAATCGGGTATTTGAGCGCCCTGAGATTGCCCGTGATTTTTTACCGCTACTGAGATTTTGGTACGAACAAGCCAAACAGGCCGATGCCTTTCAAAAGCTGCGGACCCTGGTTGTGCACTCCACTGATATCTATGTTCCGCTCAATATCAATCAATCGCCCTTTAATGTAGGGTTGCCGATCCACCTCAGCGCGTTTGATCAAGCGCAGGTGCAAGCCTTAGCCGCTCGGTATAACGTATCGCTGGGCAACAGCACCGAGCAGCAAGCCCTGATGGCATTGGTGGGGGGGCATCCTTACCTGCTCTCCATCGCATTTTACTACCTGGCCCAGGGTCAGCTATCGCTCAGACAGCTGACCCAAACAGCGGCAACCCCGGCGGGGGTTTACAGTAATCATTTGCAAGCTTGCCTGGAGACCCTACAGCAGCAGCCGTTGCTAACAGAGGCCCTCAGAGAGGTAATCCTCTCCCCAGAGCCAGTTGAGCTAGGTGCCACCTGCGCTCACCAACTAGCCAGCTTAGGGATCGTCACTCTGGAGGGCAGTACCTGTCGCCCAGCTTGTGAGCTCTATCGATTATTTTTTACCCAGCATGGGTTGTTAGCCCCCCCTCAAGAGAGTCGCTTTCAAGCCCTCGAAGCTGAAAATGAACAACTCAAAGTCCTGGCCCATCTAGACGGGCTCACCCAGATCGCCAACCGTCGAGCCTTTGATCAGCGGCTCGACCTAGAATGGCAACGGGCTGCGAAGAGCCACAGCCCCCTGGCCTTAATCATGTTGGATATTGACTGCTTTAAACTTTACAACGACACCTATGGCCACCTGGCAGGGGATTTTTGCCTGCAACAAGTAGCTCAGGTTCTGAGCGATCGCGCCCGACAGTCCTCTGATTTAGCAGCCCGCTACGGCGGCGAAGAGTTTGCCATCATTTTGCCTCGGATGACTTTACACGAGGCTACTCAGTTTGCCTACCAAATTCGCGCCAGTATCCTTGACCTCAATATCGTCCACAGCGCTTCGACCGTGGCGCGTAAGGTGGTCACGTCCAGCATTGGGGTGGCAAGCATTGTACCCCAACTCGATCAGCCCTGCTCGACCCTGATTGTGATCGCAGATGCCGCCCTCTACATCTCAAAACAACAGGGTCGCGATCGCGTCACCGTCAGCAACAAACCCGCCAGCGGTCCCTCCTCTAGACTGGCCCACTAACCTCATCTCCTCCATCTCGTGCTCATCTTTCTCCCCCTGCCGCCCCTGCTCCCCTTGCTCCTTTTCCCCCTTCCCTCATGCCTCTACAAGCCATCTCCGTCTCCCCCAAAACAGACTCTACCAACAGCCTCCTGGTCATGCTCCACGGCTGGGGAGCCAACGCCCAAGACGTCGCCGGGCTGGCCTCCTATCTCAACCTGTCTGGCTACCAGATGTGCTTTCCCGACGCGCCCTTTCCCCATCCCATGGCCCCCGGTGGGCGCATGTGGTACAACTTTCCCACCAACTATGACTTTCAGCACCCCCATGACTTTGAGCAACAGACCGATTTACAAACCAGCCGCCAGCAGCTGATCACCTGGCTACAAAGTCTAGAATCTGCCACTGGCATTCCTTTAGAAAAAACCGTCCTGGGCGGCTTTTCCCAGGGCGGCGCAATGACCCTGGATGTAGGGCCACAGCTACCCCTAGCAGGCATGTTGGTCTTAAGCGGCTATGGCCACGCCCCCATTGCAAAGCCTGCAACGCCCTGTCCGCTCCTGATGATCCACGGTCGTCAAGATCTGGTCGTGCCCCTCCCCCGCGCCCATGCAGCCAAATCAGAACTCACCCAGCAGGGCTGGACCGTAGACTACCAGGAGTTTGACATGGGCCACGAGATTTCGTTAGACGCCTTGAAGCAGGTGGGGCAGTTTTGCAAGGCCTTGGCGAATAAGTGATTTGGGAATGGGTGGGGACGCTGTACCAGCACAACGCTAATTATGTTGCAAGAGTTTATCAAAGTTGTAACTTTTTGCGGCGGAGTTCCCGATTTGTAGAGCAAACGGGTAACACTGTAGGAGTAGCGAGTTGTACGTTACAGATAAGTTGCCCCAGGGCCTATCTGACCGTGCAGGAGAGAATGCTCAATGAGCACCCAACCCCAATCTGTACAAAAACCTGAAAAGCAAATCGATCAAATGACCGCTGAGGACGTTGACCAGCTCGCTAAGCGTCTAGAACAAGATGAGTACAGCTCAGCGTTTGAAGGGCTACAAGACTGGCATCTGCTGAGATCGTTGGCGTTTCAAAGACCCGAAATGGTTGAATCTTACCTGCATTTGCTAGATAACGAAGCCTTTGATGAAGAATGAGCCCCCCTCACGGGTTCTCATGGCACGGGTTCTGATCGGAGTGAGCGGCGGCATTGCCGCCTACAAAATATGTGAAGTGGTCTCGACCCTGGCAAAAGCGGGGGTCGAGATTCGTGTCGTTTTGACCGACCAAGCCCAGGCTTTTGTGTCAGCCCTGACTTTTGCCACCCTGGCCCGGCATCCGGCCTACACCGATGGGTTGTTTTGGTCAGCCGAGCAGGGGCGACCGCTCCACATCGAGCTAGGTGAATGGGCCGATCTTTTTTTAATTGCGCCGCTGACGGCCAACACCCTGGGCAAGCTGGCCCAGGGACTGGCAGACAACTTGCTTACCAATACCGTGCTGGCGTCACAATGCCCCATTTTGCTCGCCCCCGCAATGAATACCGACATGTGGCAGCAGGCCAGCGTGCAGCGTAACTGGCAGATGCTCTTGTCTGACCACCGCTACCATGCGGTGGGGCCAGCGGCGGGGCGGTTGGCGTGTGATCACATCGGCACGGGTCGCATGGCTGAGCCCGCCGACATATTGGCTCACCTCACCTCGCTGCGGCACACCTGTGAGCGCGATCTCACCGGCAAACACCTGCTGATCAGCACCGGCAGCACCCGAGAGTTTCTTGACCCAGTGCGCTTTATCAGCAACCCTGCCACTGGCCGTATGGGCATCGCCCTGGCCAAAGCCGCCCTGCATCGAGGCGCAACTATCACGCTGGTCCATGGCCCCCTCGAAGCCCAGTTAGCTAACACCCTGCCCGATAAAATCTCTGCCCTGGCTACGCCCACCGCCGCCGAGATGGAAACCGCCCTACTCAACCAGCTACCCCACGCCGACTGGATTTTGATGGCCGCCGCCGTCGCAGACGTGCGCCCTAGCCAAACAGCGGACCGCAAACTCCCCAAATCAGAGTTACCTGACCATCTACCGCTGGAGCCCGTCCCCGATATTGTCGCCCAACTCGCCCAGCGCAAACACCCCCACCAGCGCCTGATCGGCTTCGCGGCCCAGACCGGCGAGATCGTTGCCCCCGCCCAACAAAAACTGGTCCGCAAAGGTCTGGACGCCATTGTCGCCAACCCCGTCGATCAGCCCGACAGCGGTTTTGGTAGCGATCGCAATAAAGCAATCTTGATCGACCGCTCCGGTCGTCAGCAATCGGTTGGGCCCACCAGCAAACTCCTGCTAGCCCATCAGATTTATGACTTTATAAAAACGCTGGGGCACCAGCGCACTGGATCTAGTGGCAAGTGATGAACTGCTGACAGCACGGCCTTTTTATAGCCCTGATTTTTTTGAGTAATGTAGCGAGAGTTACCAATCCACTGTTATAAGGCATTCAAGTTTATCCTTGCCCTACCCTAAGCTTCACACAAAATCCTCCTCTTCAAAGATTTTGAGAAATCCCCTCCGTAGGACTACCGACCTCTAAATGGGGTTTTTATGATGGGCACAAAGCGATTCTAATAGTGTTTCCTGTTAGTTCCTTTTATTGGGATGGTTCTATCTGGCGCAAATTCCCTACCGTCTTCATCGGGTGCGAACCACGGGTACCCCGTGGTTTGGATTTATACATCCACATATTCACTATCTACATATCTATTGAAGCCATCCTGTCTCGCTATGGTTAGTACCACATCTCTTCTAAATTCAAATCTCCGGGCAACGACGGCTGACTGGATGCCGTCTCACACGATTTGGGGTGCACCGCATGTATCAGTATCTCACTGGGGCAAGCGGCTATTAGATATTACAGGCGCACTGGTTGGCTTAGGCATCGTCGGACTGATCTTTTTGCCGATTGCGATCGCAATCCAAATCGACAATCCAGGCCCAATTTTTTACAGTCAGACGCGCCACGGCTATCGCGGTCAGACCTTCCGCATTTGGAAGTTTCGCTCGATGGTTGCCAACGCAGACAGCATCAAACACCTGGTCAAAAATGAAGCCAAGGGTTTGATCTTTAAAAATGAAGCCGACCCTCGCATTACCAAAGTCGGGCGTTTCTTAAGACGCACCAGCTTAGATGAGCTGCCCCAGTTTTGGAATGTCCTCACCGGGGACATGAGCCTGGTCGGCACTCGCCCCCCCGTGACGGCTGAGGTTGAGCAGTATAAACCTCATCACTGGCAGCGTTTGGCGGTTAAGCCAGGACTAACTGGCGAGTGGCAAGCCAACGGACGCTCAACGGTCAATGACTTTGAGCAGATTGTCGAAATGGATTTGCGCTATCAGCAACGCTGGTCGCTGGCTTATGACGTTCAGCTGATTTTGAAAACCATTGGTGCCGTCGTCAAAAGCAAGGGGGCCTGCTAACTGTTCAACCGGCACGATAATCCGCCACTGAGCGCTGTAGATATAGGCTGTGGATATAGTGGGACAGCTTCCCACTTTCCTCAATGTCCTAAACGGCCAAAATCATATAAGTTTTGATGGCTGACGGGAGCGTGTTAACAACGCTTCCGTTTTTCTGATTAATCGTCTAAAGCTGAAGGGGTGGGCGCTTCTCTCAGTTCATCCTCTGACTCTGAAGATTCTGAGGGGCTTGCCCCTGGCGGGGCAAGATCGAGGGGTTCGGTCAGACGATCTTGCGCGGCCTGCCAGTTATTGATGCGCTGCTGGGCATCGCTGTGGGCAGCGGTCCCTGTCGGGATTTGCTGCGCGATAGCAATGGCCTCACCCAGATTGTTCGAAGCACTATTTTCAGCAATATTGAGTAAGTCCCAGCTCCATCGATCGATCTGGCCGCTGGCTTCGCTATAGTTGTTACCCCGTTGAGGAATTTGGCTGGCAATCGAGATCGCATTTGCCAAACCCCGGCTGCTGCCTGACTCAGCGGCTGCATAAGCATCCCTCAGCCACTGGGTTGAGTTGGTCTGGATTTGCCAATCACTAATGTCGGCCTGGGCGTCATCATAGAGGGCACGACCGGAGCCAATCCGAGAGGCGGTTGCGATCGCACCCTCCAAATCTCCTGCGGCTGCCTGGGCGCGCGCGCGTTCTAAAAAGGGCTGATCTTCGATTTGCTGAATCCGCCGTCGCCAGTTGCGAATGCGCGTATTTGCCTGCTCAGAAAGCTTACGCCCGGAGCCAACCTTATTCACTTCTTGAATAGCGGCCCGCAGCGCGTCTGGGGTGCCGGGATTAGCCAGCTGATCGGCGCGGGTCAAAATGGGCTGATCTTCGATGGTCTCAATGCGCTCACGCCACCGCCGAATTTGCGGAGCTGCGTCTTCCCAACGAGGATTGCTGCGGGAGATCTTTTGGGCCTCAGCAATGCCAGCGGCCAGATCCGCGACATTACCCCCCGCAGCAATTTGGCGGGCGCGATCGAGCTGGGCCAGGGCCTGTAACTCTGAGCGCCACTGGGCCATCAAGGTCTGGGCACGACCATAGAGGGGCCGATCTTTGCCCAGGCTCTGCAATCGGGTGATCGCCCCATCGAGGCTCAGCGCGTCGCCAGCCCAGGCCCGCTGATAAGCATCAATAAAGACCCGAAAATCAGCAATCTCTTGATCGTAACCCGCGTTGCGTGGCACCTCTTTCAAAATCTGCTCAGCCTGGGACAGCTGCTGTCTCTCTAAGAACACTTCGGACAGACGCATCATGTCCTTGATGACGCCTTTTTTCGCCCTCTGCGCATCGGCGTAAATCACGCTTTCTTCACTAACAGAGTTAAGCAGCTTGAGGGCCTCTTTAAAGCTGTCAATACTTCCCCGTTCTGACGCTTGCTTTGCTTTACCAATCTTGGCGCTGTCCTCACGAGCCAGGATGATCAACTTGGTTAGCTCGTTGTACTTATCCCGCCGCCAGTAGTCATTGCCCACATCCAGCAGCCTGACGGTTGCACTAAAGGCCTCTTGAAACTTTCGCTCCGTCAGTTTACTTTTAGCCGTTTCATAAATCTCAGAGGCTTCGTTCCAGGTGCGCTGCCATTGGCGAATGCGCCCCTCTACCTCATCTGCTGCCGCCGTTTGGATGGGAATTTTACGGGCAGTTGCGATCGCCCTATCCAGTTCGCCCGACTGAAAAGACCGATCGGCCAAACTTAAAATCTGCTCGGCCCATTCCTCGATACGCGCATCAATTTCACTCCGGAGGGCATGATTTTGCGGTAGATGATCGACTAAATCAATCGCATCTAGCAAAAAATCAACGGTGCCCTGATCCGCGTAAGACTCTGCACACTGCAAGCGCAGCGCCGCCGACGCCGTTGGCCAAAAAATCGCCCGACAGTTGGGCAAATTGGGAATCCGAAATAAGCTGGTGAGGGCAAACGCCATTGAGCCAGTCAACACCGCAATGGTCGAAATCAGCAAAAATTGCCAGCTTTTCATCCACTGTAGATTGACCAATCTACCCAGCTTTAAGCCTTTAGGGCTAAACCCTTTAGGGCTAGATGACGCCTCTACACTGACTGCATCCACATCAGCGGTCGGCCTCGCCTCAGTCACCGCCTGGCGAGGTCGAGCTGACGGCTGCCCAGGGGAGGATCGAGGTCGGTTCATCTGGGTGGACGAAAATCGAGGTTTGACCCGCCCGTTTTCCGGCATTCCTGGCGTAATCCGAGAGCCAACAGGCGGTCTCGACGGCTGCTGTTTCGGGTGACGATGTGGTTTACGTGGAGCGCTCATAAATCACCCAGCCAATTCACAGAATGAAAGATAAGGATATACGCTAACGGCTCAAATGAAACAGTTATTAACCATAAAGATCAATCCGTATATAGTCTATTGGCACATGGGCTGATTGCCAAAATTAAGCCCACGCCTCAATCATCTGAGACTCATCACCCGAACCGTTGTTCCGGCTACAATCTCAGTGGTGCCAACGGGCACAATCGCCAAACCACTGGTGCCCGCCAGGTTCACTAAATTCCCCGAACTGTGGCCTCCGGTCGCCAACTCAAAGCTATAGCCCTGGCTGCTAAGACTGAGTCGCCCCCACAAATAGGTTTCTCGCTGACCACTGGCTTTGAGATCGTTCAGCGTATTGGCCAAGACCGTCACCGGCTGCCAGCCTTCTGGTCGCCCCGATAGCTTTTGTAAGGCCGGTTTTACAAATCGCCAAAAGCTCACCAGTGCCGAGACCGGATTGCCCGGCAAGCCAAAATAGAGCAACTGCCGCGCCCCAGGCAGCGAAGACAAACTCCCAGGCAGCGTTGCCACGGTCAGGGGCTTACCCGGTTTAACCGCCACCGAGCGAATGTGTAACTCGGCCTCTAAATCGGTCAATATTGGGTCCACATAATCGTAGTCACCGACGGAGACTCCCCCGGAGGAAATCACCATGTCGGCTTGCTCACAGGCGGTAAGGATTGCCTGCCGAAGCGCCTCTGGCTCGTCTGGGATAATGCCTAGTTGTATCGGCTCGGCCCCTGCCTGAGCAAGGAGCGCTGCGATCGCAACTTGATTAGAGTCCACAATCTGCCCCGGCTGCAGCGGTTGATCGGGGGTGACCAGCTCATCCCCAGTTGAGAAAATTGCCACCCGTGGCCGACGATAGACCTGCACCTGAGTACATTGGGCCGCCGCCAGTGCGGCCAGCTCAGGCCCACCCACCACCGTGCCCGGTTTGAGCAGTGCCGCCCCGGCTTTGTAAAAACTGCCCTGGTGCCGCACAAATGCCTGGGGCTCAGGCGGCATCAGAATTGTTACCTGATTATCCACCCGCTCCGCATCTTCTTGAATAACGATTGTATCAGCCCCCTCGGGCACCATGCCGCCGGTAAAAATGCGGGCCGCTTGGCCCGCCATAATCGTCTGCTGTGGAAGCTTACCCGCCGGAATCTCTTCAATCACCTTCAATAACACAGGCGCTGCTTGCACATCCTCATAGCGCACCGCATAGCCATCCATGGCCGAGTTATCCCAATGGGGAAAGTCGAGCTGACTGGTGACCGTCGCCGCCAGAATGCGACCATGGGCGGCGACCAGGGCAACCGTCTCTTGATCAATCCGGCTATCCAGCGGCGTCACCAGATTGAGAATGAGCTGTTCTGCCTCGGCGGCGGGGAGCATGGGGTGGGGCATGGGTGGGGAAAGGCGAAAGGGGCGAAGGGCGAAAGGAAAAGTAGGGGAAGATAGGGAGGGTGGGGGAGATGGGGAAGGATTTTGGATTTTGGTAATCCGTAGGGGCTCCCATAAGGGGAACCCTGCGAGCCCCATCTTTACCAGTCCGTCCAGCATTACCCAAAAACGCAGGACGGTTTCCGTTATATAGGATAAAGAAAAATTACCTTAATGTAGCCCCATGCAAACCGCTTCATTGGTTGCCACACTCCGTCAGCGGCGTCAGCGTCTGGCCAGTCTGATTAAAAGCCCGGTTGTGCTTTGGTCTGGAAAACCCAGTGCCCGAAATTTTCCAGCTAACGTCTATCCCTTTCGGGCCAACAGTCATTTTCTCTACTTCGCTGGCCTGCCGTTGATGAAGGCAGCTATTCACCTGGAGGAAGGCAACCTGACCCTGTTTATGGACGAGGCTACCCCAGCCCAGGCGCTCTGGCATGGCCCCACCCCAAGCCGTCTAGACATTGCCCAAAAAATTGGAGCCGATGAGGCACTGCCCCTGGCCGAGCTGTCCCACCATACGACGGCAGCTGCCACGCTGCGAGTCCAAGATGCGACCACCGCTGAGCAGCAACAGCAACTGTTGGGCCGTCCAACAGAGCCCCCCGAGGCAAAGGACCTGGCCCTGGCAAAAGCCATGGTGCAATTGAGAATAGTTCACGATGAGGCTGCGATCGCAGCCATCCGCGAGGCCGCTGCAGTCTCTATCAAAGCCCACCGGGCAGGCATGGCCGCTACCCCCACTGCCAAAACCGAGGCGGAGGTGCGAGCCGCTATGGAGCAAGTGATTTTAGCCCACGACACGACCTGTGCCTATAACAGCATTGTCACTGTCCACGGCGAAGTGCTGCACAACGAGCACTATCATCACCCCTTGAACGCGGGCGATTTGCTCCTCACCGACGTCGGCGCAGAGACCGCCAGCGGCTGGGCCTCAGACGTTACCCGCACCTGGCCCATCTCAGGCAAGTTTTCCCCCACCCAGCGCGACCTCTACGACTGGGTGCTAGCCGCCCACGATGCCTGCATCGCCCAGGCCAAACCCGGCGTAGAATATCGAGAACTCCATCTGCTGGCCTGCCGCATTTTGGCAGAGGGCCTGGTAGATCTCGGCATTCTCAAAGGCAAACCCGAAGACCTGGTTGATCGAGACGCCCACGCCCTATTCTTTCCCCACGGGGTCGGCCACCTGTTGGGTCTGGATGTCCACGATATGGAAGACCTGGGCGATCTCGCAGGCTATGCCGAAGGTCGCCAGCGCAGCGATCGCTTTGGCCTCGGCTTCCTACGACTGGACCGCCCCTTACAACCTGGCATGGCCGTCACCATTGAGCCCGGCTTTTACCAGGTCCCTGGCATTCTCAACGATCCCCAGCGCCGCGAACAATATCGCCACTGCGTTAACTGGGAGCGCCTCGCCCAGTTTGCCGACGTCCGCGGCATTCGCATCGAGGACGACGTGTTGATCACCGATAGCGGGTGTGAGGTGATTACGAAGGATTTACCGACTGCCGCTGAGGAGATTGAGGCGATGGTGGAAGAAAGATAGGGAAGGTGAGATTGAAACGCTGGTGGAAGAAAGATAGGGAAGGTGGGGGAGATGGGGAAGGAACTTTCAAAACATCGCCTCTCCAAGCCCAGCCTTCAGGCATGTCCAAACACTAACTACCCCTCCCTATCTTCCCCATCCTCCCCATCTCCCCTATCTCCGCGTCTCCCCATCCCCGCGTCTCCCCCAAAATCACCCAACCGGGTGCCGCCATCCCCCATCCGTACCACGCAGCATAGGAACGTAACCACCAATCCGTAAGGAGTTCCCAAATGCGCGATCGCAGACTTGCAGCCCTCA